>NZ_CBFIHX010000011.1:0-48700 GCF_965662505.1 Pseudomaricurvus sp.
TGAACCAACCAGGCTTTTGGAACCCCGTCTTTATTTAACACCTCTCTGCCAGGCTCAGCTTGCCTGGACACCAGATCTGGCGAGGGCTTTGGATCAGGTTCAGCTTTTGGTTTTGGCTCTACCGCAGCAACAGTCTCGGCAGGAACGCTCTGCTCCCGAGCTTCGTCTTCGGGAAGCAGTTGGTATTGTTGGTCGGCCTGTTTTATCGGCTGAATATCGGGATTTCGAACAGGTTCGTTCACCTGCATCGGTTCAATTTGCGGAGCCGCTGGAATTTGAGAGGTGCGATCCACGGTCGGGCGATTCTCCGGCTCGAACAAAATGGGCACAAACAGAACCCCCAGCGCCAGCAATACCAGCGCCCCGACCAATCGTTGCTTTAAACCATCGTCCACGAATCAACCTTTCCCTTGTTAAGAATCAGCATTAGAATCTAGGTCTAACTGCCTTATTTTATTACAAATCCAAAACCTATTAATCAGCCACAGACAACACAGCAACTTTACGCGCCACCCGCCAGTACAGACAATGCCTCAGCCACCGTAAAAAAGGAACCCATAATCACCACCCGATCAGTCGGCCCGATTCTGGAGGCCAACTGAGTCAAGGCCGCCGTAACGCTGGGATGAACCTCTGCATCACAACCCAACTGCCTCAAGTCATCTTGTAATAAGGCACTGCTTGCCGCTCGGGGATTATCACTCAAATCGGTCACATGCCACTGCCAGACCTCTGATGTTAAGGCCGAGAATACCCCCAGGCGATCTTTATCCTTCATCATGGCAACCAAACCGTAGGTCACGCCTTCACAAGGATTTGCCGCCAGCCGCCCGGCCAGCAACTCTGCCGCTGCCGGATTGTGAGCAACATCCAGCAGATAGTGCCCGCCGTTATAAACAACTTTCTGAGCCCTTCCTGACAAGCGAAGGCTGGTTAACAATGAGGATAAGCTGCCGGGTATCCTCTCGCCTAGCAACACAAACCCTTGCAGAGCCGCAGCGACACTGGGCAGAGGTAACTGGGGCAACGGCAGCTCTGAGCAGTGCAGCAATTCACCCTCTTCTGTGACGCCTTGCCAATCCCATTGTTCCCCACTGTCTGCGACTGTGACATTCAATGACATCCCCATAGACACCCAATAAGCACCTATGTCATGAGCATAATCAGCAACGGTAGCTGGAGCCTGCGGGTCCGCGCAAATGGCCCAACGGTCAGAACGGTAAATACCGGCTTTTTCATGCCCAATAACACCGATATCGGAACCCAGCCAATCCTGATGATCCAGTGCGATGGATGTCACAATGGCTACATCCGCATCCATAATGTTCACCGCATCCAAACGACCACCCAAACCGACTTCCAGCGCCATCACATCGACGCCTTTCTGTTGGAAAATATCAATGGCTGCGAGGGTGCCGAATTCAAAATAGGTCAATGAGATCCCCCCTCGAGCTTGGTCTATACGCTCAAAGGATTCACAAATACATGAATCTGCAACTTCCTGGCCGTTTACCCGGATGCGTTCGTTATAGCGCAACAGATGGGGGGAGGTAAAAGCGCCGACAGTCAAACCCTGAGACAGGCACAAAGCCTCCAGAGTGGCGACACAAGATCCTTTACCATTGGTTCCTGCGACCGAGATCACTCTGGCTTTGGGCTGAAGCAGCCCCATTTTCTCTGCCACAGCACGGACCCGCTCCAGCCCCATATCAATTTCGGAGCTATGCAAGCCTTCTTGCCAGCGCAACCAATCACTTAATTCTGTGTATCTCATTAAACCTTCCGTACCCGGTGCAACCCAAACATAAAAATCGAGGCCAATAAAAAAGCCCCTGGGAAGGGGCTAGTTTAATACGTTTCACGAAGAATTAACGCCTTCTTGCTCAACAGACCTGTCTGAAGAAACCGGGGCTGTTGAGCTTTCAGCTTATGCTGCAGGGACAAGTTTATGCCGCAGGACGCTGCATAAACTTGGCCAGCAGACCACCCACCTTTTCACGCATATCGTGACGTGAAATGATCATATCGATAGCGCCATGCTCCAACAGGAACTCGCTGCGCTGAAACCCTTTGGGTAATTTCTGGCGAATGGTTTGCTCAATGATGTTAGGGCCAGCAAACCCCGCACGGGCACCGGGTTCAGCAGCATTGATATCACCCAGCAGAGCCAGGCTGGCAGAAACACCACCATACACAGGATCGGTCATGATGGAGATATAAGGTGTTCCCTGCTGCTTGAGGCGTTCAATTACGGCACTGGTTTTGGCCATCTGCATCAGAGAAATCAAAGCTTCCTGCATGCGCGCCCCACCCGTTGCAGAAAAGCAAACCAGTGGAATATCTTCAGTCAGAGCCAATTGAGCCGCGCGGGTAAATTTCTCACCCACCGCGTACCCCATAGAACCGCCGTGAAAGGCAAATTCGAAGGCTACTGCCACCACAGGCTGACCATTCAACTCACCGCGCATAGCGACCAGAGCATCTTTTTCGCCGGTAGTCTTCTGAGCAGCCGTCAGTCGATCTTTGTACTTTTTAATGTCTTTAAATTTCAGACGATCAATGGGCTCAACATCCACTGCCAGCTCTTCACGATTTTCCTCGTCCAGGAAAATATCCAGACGCTTACGAGCACCGATACGCATGTGGTGATCACATTTCGGGCAGACGTCCAGATTGCGCTCAAGCTCAGGACGATACAGGACCGAACTGCATTTAACGCACTTTTTCCACAAGCCTTCAGGTACTTTACTTTGACCGCGTGAACGCGATGAGCGCACTACATTAGGAACAATCTTATCTAACCAACTCATAATGTCGGGTCCCTTAATTTTAGATAATCTTAGGTGTGTGTTCTTATTTAGCTAACAGTGTCTTGAGCCTAAACCAGTGTCTTGGGCCTAAACCAGTCTTGAACTAAACTAGCGTCATCAGCCCAATCCGTTAAGACAACTCATCCAGCCCTGCACGAATCGGTGCAATCAATTCGACAACAGCTGCGGCTATATTTTCAGGTGACTCATCAGCCATGGCGCCCATTTGTTCCACTAACAAGCTCCCAACCACAGCGCCATCGGCGTACTGACCGATCAGTTTTGCTGTCGCCGCATCTTTAATGCCAAAACCAACACAGATGGGCAGATCGGTTAATTCACGCAACTCTGTCAGCTTGGACTCAACAGACGCAACATCTAAATGCCCTGCGCCCGTCACGCCTTTCAGTGACACGTAATACAAAAAGCCACTGGCCAAATCAATAATGCTCTGGGCTCTTTCGCGATTTGTGGTCGGCGCCAGTAAAAAGATATTTTCAATGCCACACTTTTTCAGTTCTATATTGAGTGTTGCCGCTTCTTCCGGGGGTAAATCCACCGTCAGCAAGCCATCAACACCGGCTTCACTAGCCTGTATAGCGAAGGACTCATAGCCCATCCGTTCTACCGGATTGGCGTACCCCATCAATACCACTGGCGTGTCATTATTCGTTTCGCGAAACGCCTTGACCACGGCCATTGTAGACTTCAGTGAGGTCTTATTAGCCAGAGCCCGCTCGTGCCCGAGCGCAATAACCGGACCTTCCGCCATGGGGTCCGAAAACGGCACACCCAACTCAATAATATCAACACCTGCAGCAACCATGGCGTGCATAGTTGTCAGTGTAGCATCCGGCACCGGATCACCATTGACAATATAAGTCACGAGCGCTTTGCGCCCCTTTTGCTTGGCTTCAGCCAAACGCGCTGTTATACGATTCATCAATTTTTACACCTTAATGCCGTCGATCGCTGCAACCGTCAAAATATCCTTATCACCACGTCCAGACAGATTCACCACAATCACCTGATCTTTATCCATGGTAGGAGCCAATTTAGCCGCGTACGCCAGCGCATGACTGGTTTCCAGAGCAGGCATGATACCTTCAACACGGGTCAACTCACGGAAAGCTGCCATCGCCTCACCATCATTGATCGCCACATAGTTCGCGCGACCAATATCTTTTAACCATGCATGCTCAGGCCCCACGCCCGGATAATCCAAACCTGCAGATACCGAATGCGTCTCAATAATCTGACCGTTCTCGTCTTCCATCAAATACGTTCGATTACCGTGCAGAACACCTGGTATACCATCATTTAATGGCGCAGCATGCTTACCTGTTTCGACGCCATGGCCACCGGCTTCAACACCGTATATTTTGACATCTTCGTCCTCCAGGAAGGGGTGAAACAAACCAATCGCGTTGGAACCTCCACCGACACAGGCCACCAGAGCATCGGGCAACTTGCCAGCCTGAGCCAAACACTGTTCGCGCGCCTCACGTCCAATCACACACTGAAAATCACGTACTAATTTCGGGTAAGGATGAGGTCCGGCAACAGTGCCAATAATGTAAAAGGTATCGTCAACATTGGTCACCCAGTCACGCATGGCTTCGTTCATCGCGTCTTTCAGTGTACGAGAGCCAGACTCCACGGGATGAACAGTAGCGCCCAACAGCTTCATACGGTAAACGTTCAACGATTGACGCTGAACATCCTCTGCGCCCATATACACTTCGCATTTCAAACCCAGACGGGCAGCTACCGTCGCAGACGCTACGCCATGCTGTCCCGCGCCAGTCTCAGCAATAATACGGCTCTTACCGCTGTATTTTGCCAACAAAGCCTGACCGATGGTGTTATTGACCTTGTGAGCACCGGTGTGGTTTAAATCCTCACGCTTAAGGTAAATTTGTGCACCACCCAACCGATTACTCCAACGCTCAGCGTGATACAGCGGGGATGGACGTCCAACATAGTGGGCCAAATCTTTATCAAACTCGGCCTGAAAGTCCGGATCGTCTTTTAAGTGGTTGTACATTTTCTCCAGCTCATCCAGAGCAGGCATCAATGTCTCAGACACAAAGCGTCCACCGTATACGCCAAAGTGCCCTTTTGAATCTGGAAATTGGGAATAGTTTACAGCCGATTTTTTCTCTACATCACTCACTGCTTATCTCCGCTTCGCATGGCGAACAAACGCCAACATTTTTTCGGTGTCTTTTTTGCCCGGCGACGCTTCTACGCCACCGCTGACATCGACACCATAGACCTGTGTGGACTCAACAGCTGTTGCAACATTCTCCGGGTTGAGCCCTCCCGCGAGCACCACCGGCATAGAGCTCTGAGTGGGTACACGCTGCCAATCAAAGGTTTCCCCTGTTCCTCCGGGAACACCTGGGCGGTAAGCATCCAGTAAAACACCTACCGCAGAAGTGAACTTCGCCATCGCTTTTGGTACATCAAGATCATCCTTCATACGTAATGCTTTTAAATACGGACGTTGAAACTGCTGACAATATTCTTCACTTTCATCGCCGTGGAATTGCAACACATGGAGCGGTACGTGGTTAAGTACATCGGTGACAAATTCAGTCTCTGCATTCACAAACAGCCCCACAACCGTGACGAAAGGCCCGACCTCACGGGCAATTTCCGCTGCCTGCTCCACGGTGACCGCTCTCGGACTCTTGCGGTAAAAAACCAGGCCAATAGCATCCGCACCCGCACTAACAGCTGCCTCGGCATCGGCTGTCGAAGTGATGCCACAAATTTTGACACGAACCTGAGAATGCATAGTCTACCTTACGTCTCCGTGTTCAGCAGCGCTGTTGAACACCGGGTATACAAGCCTGCCAGCTGAGCTTTCAACTCGCTAATGCCTTTAAATAACAACTCGCTACCGCTTTTAAACAAAGAGGTGGATATTACCAGATGCGGCCTGAAAATACTGTATTCAAGCCTCTTGAGCCCGAAATTCACCGAGCCTTTCACCAAAGAAACAAGGTCCCGGCAAGGTCACCGGCAAATCAAAATGCCCTGGATAGTCGATGTCCACCAAGTGCAGGCCATTGGGCTTCGCTGTCACGCCAGCCTTGCGACGATCACGAGCAGCTAACACCTCTGCCGCCCACTCTACCGGCTGATCGCCCACACCAATCGACAACAACACACCCATGATGTTCCGAACCATATGATGCAGAAACGCATTGGCCTGAATCTCCACCACGATCAGATCTCCCCTGCGGGCGATATCCAGGTAGTGAATATGACGGACCGGACTGTGAGCCTGGCATTGAGAAGCCCGGTATGAGGTAAAATCATGCTTCCCCACCAAAGCCTGTGCCGCTCGCCACATCGATAATTCATCGACAGCTTCACGCACCCAGGTCATTTGCTCATACCCTAGAGCCGGGCGTGAAGGTGTGTTGGCAATGATGTAGCGATAAGTGCGAAAACGGGCACTGAAGCGGGCATGGAAATAAGGAGTCACTTTTTGCGCCCACTTTACACTGACACTGTTTGGCAGAAGTGCATTTACTCCACGAGTCCAGGCCTTTAAAGGTCGAACAGCGACCGTATCGAAGTGCACTACCTGATTGGTGCCGTGCACTCCTGTATCAGTGCGCCCGGCGCACACCAGCGTAACAATCTCATCAGCGACCTGTGATAAGGCGGCCTCAAGCCTGGCTTGCACCGTATCCACACCAGTCGGTTGCTTTTGAAAACCATGGAACGACGCTCCATTATATTCAATGCACAACGCTACCCGCTGCATACCTTCCGGAAACACCCCTTCTTCCAGAATTTCTGCATTGCGCGAATAAGGTTTTTGTCGAGGAGGGTAGATTTCTGACATTCTTGGAAAACACAACCAATGAGTAAACAACAGTTATAAAGGGCGCAATTTAAGCCCTTACCAATCAAAAAGGTTAAACCCCTGACAATGAAAAAGGCCTTGTGTACATTGTACACAAGGCCTGACTGTCATCGATAATTACTACAAGATATTATTACGAGGTAATTAGCCGATACGGGTCAAAAGCTCTTCAGCTTCTTTTTTCTGCACATCATTACCTTCAACAACTACCTCACCCAAGATATCTTTGGCGCCATCCTGATCACCCATATCGATATAGGCACGGGCTAAATCAAGCTTGGTTGCCGCTTCATCGGTGTCGGCCAGGAAATCCAGCTCAGCATCAAAGTCTTCATCGCTCATGTCGCCATCCATCACATCTTCAGGCGTTGGCAAATCAGACATAGCTTCGGTGAATACATCGTCTTCAGAGGCATCTGACTCTGCGAAATCATCCGCATCAAGCCCGAGGTCAGCCGCCAAATCGAACTCTTCACTTTCATTGGCATCTTCAGAAACAGCCGCCGACTCTACAGCCTCGTCTTCGAGGGTGGGAACATCGTCCAGAGAGAGCTCAGAGGCATCATCTTCAGAAGATACCAGCTCATCGGTAACGGCTTCCGAATCCAGGCTTTCCAGCTCAGAATCCAACCCTTCCAACTGCAGATCAAAGTCGCTATCCGCTCCCTTGCCGCCATCTTCCAGATCGGCATCAAAATCCAGGGTATCTAAAGTCAGCTCTGAATCTTCGGTACTGCTAGCACCAGCCAAGCTCTCGGTCTCTTCCAGCTTCCCGGAATCATCCAGCCCTTCGATATCCCCTAACTCCAGAGAAAGCTCGTCACCCTCTGCACTATCAAACTCCAGGGTGCTGGCATCAAAGTCACTGCTTTCAACATCTTCAAGGCTTAGCTCATCACCTTCAAGGTTCAGGGCATCGCCCTCCCCTGAAGCATCATCAGAACCAAACTCTTCTCCGGCAAAATCCATATTCTCTGAGAGAGCACTAACCTCTTCATCCAAAGCCGCGAGATCCATATCGTCCATATCCAGATCAAACGCGTCTCCATCATCATCAGAAGAATCCAATTCCAGATCCAGCTCATCAGCTGCCAACTCATCGTCGCCTTCCGGCAAGTCCAGAGTCAAAGGCTCGGAATCGTCTTCCGCCAGATCAAAAGTCAGCTCTTCGCTGTCAGCATCTTCATTAGTGGAGTCTGCTGTAGAATCGGATAGGAAATTGGTACCCTCTGGCGCATCAGACAACTCAAGCTCAAGAGAGTCCTCTCCTGACGCCCCTTCGTCTAACTCCAGATCAAAACTCTCGTCACTCAGAGACTCGGTATCATCAAAGTCCAACACAAACTCATCGTCGGACTCATCGGACTCATCGGACATAGTGTCACGATCTGTTGAGGTCAGTTCTGACTCAAAGCTCAGACTAAAGTCCTCTCCAATCGAGAACTCTGAATCGCCAGTTTCGCTCTCTAGAGGATTTTCAGCCTCATCTGACAAGCTAAGAAGTTCCTCATCAGATCCAACCTCGGAATCACCGACTTCCGCATCATTGAGGTCCAACTCAAACTCTTCGTTGCCCAGCGAGAAATCATTACCGGTATCTTCAGTGTACGCCGGAGCGTCCGCAAACTGCTCTCTCAGGTCGTCAGCTCTCGCAATAGCTGAGGCATCCCCCAGCGCACTGACTTCACTATATTGCTGATCAAATTTATCAAGATCCTGAGTCTCGAGATAAACCTCCATCAACTTCAGACGAGCCGCGGTATTATTCGAATCTTGCTCCAGAGCGTTTTGCAACATCTCTTCAGCCTGATCGAACTTGCCATAAGCGATATAAATGTCTGCCTCACCCACAGCATCCCCAGTTTGGGATTCCGTAGGGGCAGCCGTCATCAGCTCATCCTCTTCAGACAGGTCAACGTCTTCGTTGTCCATATCAAAGTCGTCTGCAACACCGGATTCAATTGCCGCATCAATATCAGCTTCGGGCTCTTCTGGTTGAGCGACAGGCGCTGACGGGGTATAACCTTCGGCCTCTTCATCTTCGTTGCTACGACGACGCAAGAGCAAGAACAAACCAGCCAGAATTGCAACAATAGCGCCGCCGATATACAGGATATTGTCCATGACCATATCCATAAACGAAGGCTCTTTCGGCTTAGCTGAACGAACAACCTTCGAAGAATCTACCGGCTTAGTGGCCTGCGGCTTAGTTTCTGCGGCTGGAGCTTTACTTTGCTCTACCGATTGCGGTGCCGCAGCCTGGGAATCGGCAGACTGTTGAGCAATATCTTGCTGGTCTTCAGACGAACTGGACGCGGCCTGCTGCTGTAAAGCCTGGAGCTCTTCACTGGAAACTTCCAGCAAGCGCTCCATGGTCTCAATCTGATCTTCCATTTCCGCCACGCGATCTTTCAATTCCGCGTTTTCACGACGAGAACGGTCCAATTCTTCCTGGGAGATGGCCAGCTCATTTTGAAGGGAGGCAGTGTCACCACCCACTTCACCCGCAGCTCGTCCAGCCTGCATGGATTCAGAAGTATCCGCACCGGCAACCGTCAAACGGCCGGAGACACCTTCCTGCTGACTGCCTGAGGTAGATTGTTGACGCTTGCTGCCTTCCAGTTGCGGCCCACCGGCATAACCGGACCACTCGGAATTTTGCTGAGCAACTTCGCTGACAGCTTGTCGAGCCTGGATATTATCAATATCGTTGCCAGTAGGAACTCGCAGCACCTGACCTTTGCGCAAAAGATTAATATTGCCGTTGATAAAAGCTTCGGGGTTTAAGCGCTGAATGGCCAACATGGTCTGCTGAACCGAATACTGCCGATTGGGGCGAACCTTTAAAGCGATCTCCCACAAGGTGTCACTTGAACCTACCGGACCATAGACATCTCCCTGATAGGCGGGAGCGCTGCTGCGGGACGATGCTCCGGAGGAAGGTTGCTGCCCAGCTGGCGGTGTATTCCGAGCTGGTGTCGAACGGCTTGAAGTAGTACCGGAGGAAGAACGCGCACTCTGAACCGGAGCAGCCTTCTGGTCAGAAAACGTTGGCAAATCCATCAACAGGGTATATTCCCTGAGGATACGCCCGTTTGGCCACTGGCTCTCTAACAGGAAATTCAAATAGGGTTCTTTAACCGGCTTTTTGCTGGTCACCCGGATAACAGGCCCCGATGGCGAATTAAGATCAATTTCAAAACGCAGATCGGTCAGAAAAAAGACCCGGTCAATTCCGGCTCGCTGAAAGTCATCGTTAGAGGCAAGATCGACCAGAATCTCACTTTTTGTCAGATCACGAACCTGTAACAGCTTAATTTCTGCAGTCAGAGGTTCATTCAGTCTGGACTGTAACCTTATTTCACCCAAACCAAGTGCGCTGGCCAATTGGGCACCCATAGTACCTGCAAGACCTACTGCTAACGCCAGCTTACGAAGACGCATAGAACGTTCCTTTTATTATCTCCCTGGCCCCCAAGTGCCACCCCATTATTTGTTCCGATATCCGTATCGGCATGGCTCAGGTGAACCCGACTACGACTCTGTTGACGATTTCTTGAGACTCAGGCAACACCCAAACCTCGAACAGATCTTCACTAATGGTCGTAAGTATTCATTATAAATAGCTTTTTATCAACAACACGCCCAGCCTCCCGCCATTCATGGCTAGCGCTTTGCACTCATAACTTGACGCACACCTCATTTTTCCAAGCAGGCATCTTGACAGCAAGCAGGGGGAATTGATCACAAATAGCACTTTCAGCGTCAGGATAAAACAAAAGCACTGCCGGGCAAAGGGCTTTATGACGAACGGGACACAGAAGAAGAGCAGGAGAGGAAACAGCGAATATCAACGACCAGAGGGCAGGATGTAACAGTACTCCGCAGGGCAAAACACCCTGCCGGAGTAAAGATCAGACAAGCTTAAGCTTCGATCAGGATACGCAACATACGGCGCAGAGGCTCTGCGGCCCCCCAAAGCAGCTGATCACCAACGGTAAAGGCATTCAGGTACTCAGGACCCATATTCATTTTACGCAAACGACCAACGGGTACAGACAAAGTGCCTGTAACCTTGGTAGGCGTCAGCTCACGCAGAGTAGCATCGCGGTCATTGGGTACAAACTTGGCCCATTCATTACCTTCCGACAGGATCGACTCAACCTCAATCAAAGGAACGTCTTGCTTCAGCTTGATAGTCAGAGCCTGGCTGTGGCAGCGCATGGCACCAATACGCACACACGTGCCATCGATAGGAATTATGGAGTCACTGCGCCCCAGAATCTTGTTGGTTTCAGCCTGCGCCTTCCACTCTTCACGACTCTGGCCATTATCCAGCTGAGTGTCGATAAATGGCAGCAAACTGCCGGCGAGCGGATGACCAAACTGATCTGTGGGGAAACCGTCACTGCGCATGGTGTCCGCAATTTTACGATCGATCTCCAGAATAGCGCTGGCTGGATCAGCCAATTCAGGTGCCACTGAGTCACGCAAAGCACCCATCTGCGAGATCAACTCACGCATATTCTGAGCACCGGCACCACTGGCAGCCTGATACGTCATAGCGGAAACCCACTCGATCATATCGGCTTTAAACAAACCACCCAGCCCCATCAGCATCAAGCTGACGGTACAGTTTCCGCCAATGAAGTTTTTTACCCCGTTGGTCAGTCCGTCTTTAATCACGTTCTGATTGACTGGATCCAGAACAATGATGGCATCATTGGCCATCCGCAGACTGGAGGCCGCGTCAATCCAGTAACCCTTCCAGCCACTGGCACGCAGATCTGCAAAAACAGATTTGGTGTAATCGCCCCCCTGACAGGACACAATCGCATCCATGGCAGCCAATTCTTTAATGTCGCGCGCGTCTTTCAGAGCAGGAATATCCTTACCAATGGCAGGCCCCTGCCCTCCTACATTAGAAGTCGTAAAGAATATTGGCTCGATATCAGCAAAATCGTTTTCTGCCAACATCCGCTCCATCAATACGGAGCCAACCATGCCACGCCAACCTACAAAACCTACACGCATCGTACCCTCTCAATTACGTCTGAAAGTGGAAAAATAAGAAGTAAAATAATAACACACCTGAGAAAAGAATGCCGGAGCAGCCTGGATCCGACCCTGGCAAGACAGCCAAAGCCTCGGCCACTCCGACTTCCGGAGTTGATTTAAAGTTGTCGCTCTCATGAAGCAACTACCGAAAAATCAACTCTCTGCCAGCAATGCCTTAACCACGGCGTCACCCATTTCAGCGGTAGAGACCTGTGTCATGCCTTCCGACATAATATCTCCGGTGCGCAACCCCTGATCCAGCACCTGGGACACAGCAGCTTCCACACGATTAGCCGACTCACCCGCTCCAATTGAGTATCGCAACAACATGGCCGCGGACATGATGGTGGCTAACGGGTTAGCGACACCCTGCCCGGCAATATCCGGTGCGGAGCCATGGGATGGCTCATAAAAGCCCTGACTGCCTTCATTCAGAGAAGCTGATGGCAGCATGCCTATCGAGCCGGTCAGCATGGAAGCTTCATCCGACAGGATGTCCCCAAACAGGTTGCCAGTTACCATAACGTCGAACTGCTTGGGATTCACAACCAACTGCATGGCCGCGTTATCCACATACATGTGACTCAACTCGACATCCGGATAATCTTTGGCCACCTCTTCCATGATTTCGCGCCACAACACTGACACTTCCATGACGTTGGCTTTATCAACAGAGCAAACCTTCTTGCCACGTTTCTGCGCCGCATCGAACGCGACCTTACCAATTCGACGAATTTCAGATTCGCTGTAAACATCGGTATTGAAACCCTGACGCTCACCATTTTCCAGAGTGCGGACACCGCGCGGGCCACCGAAATAGATACCGCCCGTCAGCTCACGCACGATAAGGATATCCAAACCGGCAACCAGCTCAGGTTTCAGTGGCGACGCATCCGCCAACTGCTCAAACGTAATGGCCGGACGCAGATTGGCGAACAGATCCAGATCGGAACGAATGTCCAGCAAGCCAGCCTCGGGACGCAGATGACGCTCAGTTTTGCCATCCCACTGAGGACCACCGACAGAACCAAACAGAATCGCGTCTGCTGCGCGCGCTTTTTCACGGGTCTCCTCGGGGTAAGGATGGCCATGCTTGTCGTATGCGCGGCCACCCAGCATGCCCTCCACAAAATCCAGACCCAGTCCGTCTTTGTCATTCACCGCTTCCAGCACTTTGCGGGCTTCAGCGATAATCTCAGGGCCGATACCGTCCCCTTCCATGATCAGTACATTCTTACTCATCTCAATTCCTCTTATGCGGGCTTGATGGCCCCAAACAGCCATGGAGCTTGCTGCTTGCGTTTTACTTCATAGGCGCGTATCGCATCGGCGTCTTCTAACGTCAAACCGATATCATCCAGACCATTTAACAGGCAGTGCTTGCGGAACTCGTCAATTTCAAAACTGAAAGTTTCACCAGACGGGGTTTTCACCACTTGCTCGGCCAAATCAATGGATAATTCGTAACCTTCGGTGGCGTACATTTCCTGAAACAACTGCTCAACCACTTCGGCGGGCAAAATGATCGGCAACAACCCGTTTTTGAAGGAGTTATTAAAGAAAATATCCGCGAAACTCGGCGCAATAATCGCTCGGAAACCATAGTCATCCAGAGCCCAGGGCGCGTGCTCGCGACTGGAACCACAGCCAAAATTTTCACGAGCCAACAGGACTTTTGCCCCTTGATAGCGCGGAAAGTTCAGCGGAAACTCTTCATTCAGCGGACGACCGCTGCAATCCTGATCCGGCAAACCTTCATCCAGATAGCGCAACTCATCAAACAGGTTTTTACCAAAACCGGTACGCTTGATGGACTTCAAAAAGTTCTTCGGAATAATCATGTCCGTGTCGACATTGGCGCGATCCATAGGAGCGGCAACGCCAGTGACCTGAGTAAAGCTTTTCATCAGTTTGCTCCTTATGCCTGAGCCGTGAGATCACGGACATCGATAAAGTGACCGGCAACCGCCGCAGCCGCAGCCATGGCCGGGCTCACCAAGTGGGTACGACCGCCGTAGCCCTGACGACCTTCAAAGTTACGGTTCGACGTGGACGCACAGTGTTCACCATTGCCCAGTTTATCGGCATTCATGGCCAAACACATGGAACATCCCGGCTCACGCCATTCAAAACCGGCCTCCACCAGAATTTTATCCAGCCCTTCCGCCTCTGCCTGAGCTTTTACCTGGCCTGAACCGGGCACCACCATGGCCTGAATCACTGAACTGGCAACCTGACGGCCTTTGGCCACTTCCGCAGCTGCACGAATGTCTTCAATGCGGGAGTTAGTGCAGGAACCGATAAATACGCGATCCACGGAGATGTCAGTAATTTTCTGACCCGCCGTTAATCCCATGTATTGCAGCGCACGCTCGATACCGGACTTTTTCACGGGATCCGCTTCTTTAACCGGATCTGGAACACAGGCATCCACTGGCAACACCATCTCCGGCGACGTACCCCAGCTGACTTGTGGCTTTATGCTGGCGCCATCGATCTCAACAACCTTATCGAATTCAGCATCGGCATCGCTGACCAATTCTTTCCAGTTGGCGATGGCCTCTTCCCACTGAGCTTCGTTAGGCGCAAAGGTACGACCCTTGACGTAATCAATGGTCGTATCATCCACGGCCACCATGCCGGCGCGGGCGCCAGCCTCAATGGCCATATTACAAACGGTCATGCGACCTTCCATCGACATGTCGCGGAACACCTGACCACCAAACTCCATGGCGTAGCCGGTACCGCCTGCGGTACCAATTTCAGCAATAATAGCCAACACCACGTCTTTGGAAGTAACGCCCGGAGCCAACTGACCATCAACCTTGATCAGCAGGTTTTTCATTTTCTTGGCCACCAAACACTGGGTTGCCATCACATGCTCTACTTCGGAGGTCCCAATACCGTGGGCCAAAGCTCCTAAAGCACCATTGGTGGCAGTGTGAGAATCGCCACAAACAACGGTCATACCCGGCAAACAGGCACCACTTTCAGGTCCGATCACGTGCACGATACCCTGACGGTTGTCGTTGATTTTGAACTCAACAATCCCGAATTCATCACAGTTATCATCGAGGGTCTGAACCTGAATGCGGGACACAGGATCTTCAATTCCCTCCACCCCGGAGGCGCGCTCAACGATGGTGGTGGGCACGTTGTGATCCGGAGTCGCCAGGATGCTGTCCACACGCCACGGTTTGCGACCAGCCAGACGCAGACCTTCAAATGCCTGAGGTGTCGTCACTTCGTGAATAATGTGGCGATCGATATAAATTAACGCCGAGCCATCATCCCGTTCTTTCACGAGATGGGCATCCCAAAGCATGTCGTAGAGGGTTTTACCCGCCATTGGAAACCTCACTTGTACTATCAACGATTGTTTTGAACTGAATTAACTGTTTTGAGCCGAATCAACGGCTGTATTGGACCGGTACTTTTTGGCTTGAGCCAAACATCCGGCCTCGTATTCATACTGTCCTGGACATTTTACTAACCAGTCTCAAATAAGACAAATTCATCTTTTTTATAAATTGCATTCCTTAAAGGAATGACTTTAAATGCCATCTATGGAGACCCAACACCTGAAAGCCTTTATCACAGTTGCTCGTCTGGAGTCCTTTACGGAAGCCGCTGAACAGCTACACCTGACTCAGCCAGCCATCAGCAAACGCATCTCGTCACTGGAGCAGCAATTGAACTGTCGCCTGTTTGACCGCATCGGCCGGAAGATTGCTCTCACTGAGGCTGGTCGAGCCCTGTATCCGAAGGCCGATAAAATCCTGCAGGACGTCAGTGATACCGAACTGGCACTGTCTAACCTGTCTGGGAGTGTAAGCGGAAGTCTAAGGTTAGCCACCAGCCACCACATTGGCCTGCATTACCTGCCGCAGGTGTTAAAACCCTACACGCAACGCTATCCGGAGGTCTTGCTGGAGCTGGATTTTATGGATTCGGAAAAGGCTTACGCGGCAATCAATCGCGGAGAAATCGAACTGGCTATCATCACACTATCTTACGACCAGCCAATGAATATTGAAGCCATACCGTTGTGGGAAGACCCGCTGTCGTGTGTGGTTGCGCCCGATCATCCTCTGGCATCTGCCGTCGCGCCGACATTAACGCAACTAAGCCAATATCCAGCCATTCTTCCGGATCCGACCACACACACTACACAGCTGGTAAAACAAATTTTTGAGCGCAACCATTGTGAACTCAGAATTAGCATGCCAACCAACTACCTGGAAACCATCAAAATGATGGTGTCCATTGGACTCGGCTGGAGCGCCCTGCCCAACACCATGGTCGATGATCAACTTTGCCCCGTCGTCGTCGAGCAGGTGTCACTGACCCGACAGCTGGGCTGTATTCATCACAAAGACAGAACTTTAAGCAATGCCGCCAACGCGTTTTTGCAGGCATTGCGATAGAGCCAGAAAGACATAGTTAACGTAAAAAAGACAGACGAAACGAATTATTTACCGGCCAACCACAGGGCTTCCGACTGTTTTCGAGCCAACTGGGCTGCCTCCTCATCATCATCCATCAGAGCCATCAACCCGGCCTGATACCATCGAGCCGCTGCTCTCTGACGGTAAAACGCCAATACCTTGTCACTGCTTCCGCCCTCTCGCTTCCACTGCAACAGTTTTGAAGAATATTCCGCTGACAATCGCCACAGCTCCGCCGACAATTCAGTGTCATTATTTCGGCGCTCAGCATCCGCAGATAAAGCCTGACTGTCACTGGCATTTCGCAACAATTTCTGAGCCAAGGCCCGCTTAACGGCTAACTGATCTTCCGGAGTGTCCGCTAAGGACTGCCATAAGCTTTCTGCTTCCGCAGCAGACTTTTTCGCATCTTCAATATCGCGATCAACCAGTGATTTATAGAGCGCCTCTCGCCTCTTATCATCTGCACGAGCATCGTAATAATCACTCAAACTGGCCGCCAACTGATAGAGCTGATGCCGCCCTTTAGCTTCACGTTTACGCTGTGACAGAGCCCCAAGCCAATCACCTTTATCCTGCAGAGACTTCGCCAGAGTATTCGCTTCCCTTACAGCCCAGGACAACAACTGACCCCTTTCGATGGTAGATTTTTCGTCAGCAATGGGCTGATCGTCCATCTTGCCCAGCAGTAACTCCACCGATCCGACATTGATACCGGACACTCGACAAACCCCGACTCCGGCACCATCTGCACACGATTTTTTGAGCTGCTGCTCTTCTTTGCGACACTCGTTGGACCAGGCTTTATCCGGGATGGATTCACAGTTGCAAGATATTTGAGGGCAGGATGTTTCTGCTCCAGCCGTTAAAGACCAGACACACAACAAACCGCCAATAAGACTCCTTGACACAGACACTCTCCTGAAAACTTCTTTTATTTTTAGAATTTATCTATTTTATACAGCGTGCTTTTATAGAACGTGAATCGTTATTTTTATAGTTTAATACGGATACATTGATTACGACTCACACTCTTCCAGTCAGCGGCATTGATTAACAACCAATCTGGAAAACGGCAATTCACCTATCACTGTGAGGCTATTCCGTACGTATTGAAAGTAATTTTTACATTCTTCTCAAACACTTTTCAACTGTATCGCCTCTAACACCCCAGAACACCAGAGCAAACGCGAGTACCGCAGACAATGTACTAAAAGCAAATGAGGCTACCGGACTGGCGCTCCAGACCCATCCACTTAACAAGGCTCCCACGGCTCCACCAGCCCCAAAACTCACCGCGCTGTACAAAGCCTGCCCTTGCCCTTGATTCCCACCTTGAAAAAAGCGCCTGATAAATTCAATAGACACCGCATGCGCCGTACCAAAAGCAAAAGCGTGCAGTAATTGTGCAAAAATCAACACGCCAGGATTATCAGGGTAACAACCTATTAGCCACCAGCGTACTGCCGTAGCAAACAGGGTCAACAACATAATCTGCCGCAGACCAAAGCGATTCATAAAGTGATGCATAAACCAGAACACCACCACTTCAGCTACTACCCCCAACCCCCACAACAAACCAATAGCCGTGCGGCTGTAATGCAGCCCCTCGAGGTACACACTGTAAAAAGTGTAATAACTGCCGAAACTGACTTGCAGCAAAAAGGAAGCTAGCAGGAAACTGAGAACCGACTTTGACAAACAAATCTGCCAAAAGCCCTTTTCTAAATGATGCTCGGCTAAAGGCGTTTTCTGCTCACGAACGGTCAGTGAGCTGATCCAGATGAAAAACAGAAACGCCAAAGCGGCAACCGGCATATACGCTACGGACAAACTGTCGAATACATACCCAAGCACCACAACGGCAACGATAAACCCAACTGAACCCCACAGCCTGATACGACCATAGTAATGAGTCATGCCGTCGAGAAAGTTCAAAGTCACCACTTCAAACTGGGCAAGCACCGCATTCCAGAAAAAACTGTAGGCAGCGATGATTGCGGCTATCCACAGGAAACCCTGTTTCCATAACATAAAAGAAAAACTGGCACACGCCAGGAAGGAGCCCAATCGGATAATGGATAGCCGGCGCCCGGTATGGTCAGCCAGCCACCCCCAGATATTGGGAGCCACAATACGGGTGGCCATCATCACGGCAAAGATTTGACCGATTTCGGTCGGAGAATAATCGAGGGACTGCAGATACAGCCCCAGAAAAGGCACTATGGTGCCCAGCAGAGCAAAATAGAAAAAGTAAAAACCGGAAAGACGCCAATAGGGAATCTTCCGGCCTGATATGCCTTTAAAAGACACCAACTTGACTAGGATTCGCTCTCGGGCGCAGCCGCGGGAATTACCGGAAAATTATGCTCCACACCGCCGTTCTGACCGCGATGACGCAACAGGTGATCCATAATCACTAATGCCATCATGGCTTCAGCAATAGGCGTTGCGCGAATACCGACACAGGGGTCGTGGCGCCCTTTGGTGACTACCTCAACTGACTCACCGTGCACATTGACACTGCGGCCAGGCAAATGCAGGCTGGAAGTTGGCTTCAACGCGAGGCTGGCCAACAGATCCTGACCGGTGGAAATCCCACCCAGAACACCGCCCGCCTGATTCGACAAAAAGCCTTCCGGGGTGATTTCATCGCGATGCTCGGTCCCTTTCTGCTCAACACAATCAAAGCCCGCACCGATCTCAACCCCTTTCACTGCATTAATGCTCATCAGAGCGTGGGCCAGATCCGCATCGAGACGATCAAAAATCGGCTCACCCAACCCCGGAGGCATACCGGTGGCAGCTACCGAGATCTTGGCACCCACAGAATTACCCTCTTTATTGAGGGCCTGCATATAGGTTTCCATCTCCGCGACCTTACTGGCATCAGGACAGAAAAACGGGTTGTTGTGGATTTCATTCCAATCAACCGTGTCGATTTTAATCGGTCCCAGTTGAGACAGATAACCCTTCACTTCAATACCGTGAAACTCTTTCAGGTATTTCTTCGCAATCGCGCCAGCAGCTACCCGCATGGCAGTCTCACGAGCGGAGGAGCGGCCACCGCCGCGATAATCCCGCACACCGTATTTCTGCATGTAGGGATAATCCGCGTGGGCAGGACGGTACTGATCTTTAATATTGGAATAGTCCTTGGAACGCTGATCGGTATTTTCAATCAACAAACCAATGGGGGTTCCTGTCGTTTTCCCCTCGAACACACCGGACAGGATTTTGACCTGATCCGCCTCGCGACGTTGAGTGGTGTAACGGGACTGCCCGGGTTTGCGACGATCAAGATCGTGCTGCAGGTCTTCTGCTGTCAGTGACAGGCCCGGAGGGCAACCATCAACAATGCAGCCCAAAGCCAGGCCGTGGCTCTCGCCAAAGGAGGTCACTGTGAATAGCTTGCCAAAGGTATTACCGGACATATCAAACTCGTTCTTTTGGTCGTTTTAGGTAATCGACTGTTTTGTTTACATCGAAAACTTGGATAAATGGGGCGTTTATAACGCAGAGCA
Organism: Pseudomaricurvus sp.; assembly: GCF_965662505.1. NCBI lineage: Bacteria > Pseudomonadati > Pseudomonadota > Gammaproteobacteria > Cellvibrionales > Cellvibrionaceae > Pseudomaricurvus > Pseudomaricurvus sp. Next base: position 19,727 of record NZ_CBFIHX010000011.1, read on the forward strand.
TGGATTATACGCACTTTCTGTGAAAGCTGCTCACTCGGGAGATCCAGCTCATACAAGCGTGAATAGTCGCCAGAGGAACAGACGCTAGAATTCTGTCTGAAACTGATCCAATTGCTCCGCGGTCAACACAAAGATACCGTGCCCGCCCTGCTCAAATTCCAACCAGGTAAAAGGTACACCTGGGAACTCAGCTTCCAGAGTCGGCCAACTGTTACCCACTTCCACCACCAGCAACCCCTGATCCGACAAATAAGTTCGGGCTTCTTTCAGCAGACGGCGAGTAAAATCCAGACCATCGTCACCACTGCCCAGCGCAATTTCCGGCTCGGCTTGAAACTCTGCAGGCATCGCCGACAGATCTTCAGAGTTCACATACGGAGGGTTGGTGACAATCAAATCAAACTCCTGTCCCTGCAGTCCAGAGAACAGATCAGACTCCACTGCGGTCACTTGATCCTCCAGACGGTGTAGCTGGATATTGGACCGGGCAACCTCAATAGCATCGGGCGAAATATCACTCAGCACAACCTCAGCATCCGTAAAGGTGTCCGCGCAAGCGATACCAATACAGCCGCTGCCTGTACACAGATCCAGAATCCTCGCTGGGTACACGCTCAACCAGGGCTCAAAACCCTGCGCAATACTTTCCGCCAGCGGGGATCTTGGTACCAACACCCGCTCATCCACATTGAATTCCAGCCCCGCAAACCAGGCTTTCCCAGTTAAGTAAGCTGCCGGAATGCGCTCTTCGATGCGCCGCTCAATCAAATCAATCAGCAGGCGTCGCTCCGCCAGCGTCAATCGAGCATGAAGCAGATGTGGCGGACTGTCCCACGACAGATGCAGACTGGGCATAATCAACTGAACAGCTTCATCCCAGGCGTTATCAGTCCCATGCCCAAAAAACAGCCCGGCGGCGTTAAAGCGGCTGGTTGCCCAGCGTAAATAGTCGCGAATGGACAACAGCTCCTGAATGGGAGATTCACGTTTTTCAATCAAGGTATCAGCCTCTGAAAATAGTCAATAAACACGCGGGTTAGCCATGTGCTTTTAGCGATGCAGCACTGATGCGGCACTGATGCAACACTACAGGCAGTCAACATAGAACCCGGTACGCCTAGAAGCCCAGTGCTTAGAAATACAGCGCTTAGAAATACAGTGTCTCGAAATACAGCGTCTAGAAATACAGGGCTGCTGCACTGGCGCATAGTGTCATTACAAACAAGAACCACTTAAGCGCCTTCTGGCTGATATTCAAAGCCATGCCAACGCCCAGCTGTGCCCCAGTCATGGTTCCGACCGCCAGAATCAAGCCTGGAACCCAAGCCACCTGCCCCTGCCAAATAAACACAGCCAATGCGACGGCCGTGAACGCTGCTGAGCAGAGAAGCTTTAACGCATTGGCTCGAACCAGATCATAACGCAGTACGCCCGCTAGCGCGGCAATTAACACAAACCCCACGCCGGCCTGTACAAAACCGCCATAAAAACCGGCCAGCAGCAAGGCTACCCAGGCTTTGGGGTTTCCTTTCACCTGGCCAGCCAGCTCCTCCGCACTTGGCATCACGGAAGACGGCTTCAACAAAATCAGCAGTGCCATAACGACCATGGTCCCCAGCAACACGGGCTTCAGCAAGGATACCGGTAAAAATGACGCCGACAGACCTCCCAGCAGCCCACCCAAGAGCGTTGGAATCAGAATGCCTTTGAGGTCTGTACGCTCCAGCTTGCCATGGCGATCAAAGCCTTTGAGGCCCACGACACACTGGCAAAAAACACCCACGCGGTTAGTGGCGTTGGCCACATCGGCTGGCAACCCCATCATCATCAGAGCCGGCAAAGTCAGATTCGAACCACCGCCTGCCAGGGTATTTATCACACCAGCAATCAAGTCCGTCCCCAGAAGCAGAGCAACAAAGCCCGGCGTCAATTCAAACATGGACTATTCCACAACACATAAACTGCTCCAAAGCATATGACCGACTACCGCTCTACACCATAAATTGCACTTCTGAGGCGAGAACGAGGCGAGAATAAGGACACCATTCGCCTATTGCCCCAGTAAAAACCGGCACAGTCTACCCTTTTTCTCTAAAATCACCAGAGAACGGCCTGCAAAGGCCGATTGAAGCCATTTTCGAAGGAGTTTGGCGCATGAATCAATATGAAAAAATACTTTACCGTCGCATAGGCTTCACGTAGGGTACAGCCCCCACAAGGCTCGCCAGAGCACCACACCCCTGCCGCTCTTCCGGTAAACACCTACCGGACGGGATGACACCCGTTGAGACTATATTAAGGGGGGATATATGAACAAAAGATCCCTTGAGGAATCCCGATGAAAGAGCAATACGCCAACATCATTCGTGCCATAGGTGAAGACCTCAATCGCCCAGGTCTACAGGACACGCCCAAACGCGCCGCCAAGGCCATGAAGTTTCTGACTCAGGGCTATCAACAGTCGATCGATGAGGTCGTGAATGGCGCCCTGTTCCCATCCGACTCGAGCGAGATGATCATCGTGAAGGATATTGAGCTGTATTCCATGTGCGAACACCACATGCTGCCCTTTATTGGCAAAGCTCATGTGGGCTATATTCCTACCGGAAAAGTGGTGGGGCTGTCTAAAATAGCGCGCATCGTGGATATGTTTGCCCGTCGCCTGCAGATCCAGGAACAACTGACAGTTCAGATCGCTGAAACCATTCAGGATGTGACCGAAGCGGCGGGTGTCGGTGTCATTATTGAAGCCAAGCACATGTGCATGATGATGCGTGGGGTTGAGAAGCAGAACTCATCCATGAAAACCTCATCCATGCTGGGCTGTTTCAGAGACGATGCGGCTACCCGTACGGAGTTTCTCTCCCTTATCCGATAACTGAATACCAGCTCTTCAACTCTCCCCAAAGGCAAGGCTCTGGCGACCGCTACCCTTGCCTTTTACCCTTTTGTTTTCAGGTATTAGCCCTCAGGTACTATCTTCACCAGGTTCACACTGGTTTCCCGGTCATCGGGGATGGAGTTGGGAGCCAGACCGCCAACACCGTAAGCACGTAACTTATCCTCTGAAATACCACCCTCAACCAGCTGTTTGAGAACCCTTGTGGCAGATTCCAGAGATCGCGCCTGCTGCTGCTCAATTGTCCCAGCCGCGACATCAAGTCCGACAATGCCGATATACCAGCTGCGCTGGACTCTCAGAGCATTAACCACAGCCTCAAGTTGTTCCGGTTCAAGTTGACCGTCCGTCAACTCAGGCAACCTGAACTCCCGTCCGCCGCGCAACCGCTCAGTGACCACCTCTGAACTACTGAACAGGTTGATTCGATTTGACGTGGTCAGAATATCCACCTGCACATAACTGCGACCCGTGCCTCGGCGCACAGCGTAGAGAGCGATGTATGCCTGCTGACCGTCCTTAAGATTAATAGCCAACGCTGAGTAATGTTGGTACTGATCCAGACCGTAGAGCTGTTTGATATCAAATCGCTGATTCGCCCAGGTACCACTGCTGCCGCAGCGACGGGATTCACACAGGAACAACTCCTGGCCGCCCATTTTCAGCGCCTGATCACGATAGAATTCAAAAGCCTCCTCCTCTGAGCGTCTCTCCTCCAACTCTTGTGTCAAACGACTGAGCTGACCGCTTAAACGCTGTTCACGTTCTGCACGCCAACGGCCATCCACCTTTTTTAGGGTCCCCAGCGTCAGAATATAATCTGTTACCTCACTCTGACTCTCAAACATCACAGAGGCCCGCTCAAAATGCGCAAGAGAAAATGCAGAAACGCTCGCCCCCCAGAGGGTGAATAAAGACGTAATACATAGCAAAGGCAAAAACTTCATAGGCATTGGTATTCTTCTGTATTATTTGTTGTGTGCATTCAATATCGCTATTTGTCGTATACAGTCTAGCAACCCAGGAATCGGTTGAGTATCCCTGCAATGTCTTCAGCCTGCTCCTCCATGTGGAAGTGATGATTGCCCGGCAAGTTTTCTATCGACCAATTCTCGGGCACCGAAAGCACTTGCGCAAAACGGGTCAATAGCCCTTTTTCAGCCAGTAAGAGCTTGGCCGGCGCCTGAACACGCCCCACAAACGCTGCAATCTGCTCAGTAGAAAGCTTCAATGCAGAAGCCGTACTCAGACGAGGATCACTTCGCCAGCAGTAACCGCCTTCCACTTCCTGAACACCCCGTTCAACCAGAGCCGAAGCAGCCTCTGGAGATAAAGCCCACAAGCCAATCATTCGGGCTCGCTCCATCAATTTTCGCTCTTTATACACCCCGTGAGCCTTAACCTGCTGGTTCTCAATGATGGATTGCGCCAACTGCTCCGGAGCTTTTTCCAGCGCTATTGGCTGAGGCATAAAGCCATCCAGCAATCCCAGATGAGTGATTCGCTCTGGGAAGGTACCTGCACACAACGTGCTGATGATGGCTCCCCGTGAATGTCCCAACAGCGCAAAACGCTCCCACCCCAGCTCGTCGGCAATAGCAAACACCTCACCCACATCCTGCCAGATATTGTACGGCCCCTGATGCTGACGATGATCACTGAAACCGTGCCCCGCGGTGTCGAGGGCTACCACATAATGGTCACTCAGAAAGGGCGCCAAGCGATAGAAGCTCGCACTGTTATCCAGCCAGCCATGCAATGCGAGAACCGGTGGATTTAAAGGATCACCCCAGGCTTGAGCGGCAAAGGTCATACCCTGCGCACTGATACTGAGTTGGTTAGGCTGTGTGGCTGTGTGAGGCTGTGTATCGGGGGTAGTGGTAGTCATATTATTGAAAAGCCCTTAACGACTAAAAACGCTGCCTTTGAAAGAACAGCAGTCATAGAGAGAACAGCAGTCATAGAAAGAAAGCGGCCATTGAGAGGAAACCGGTTAATGAAAAATAGACGGTCGTTGAACAAGACAGTCACTGGGACATGCCAGGCTGCCTAAGTGATAGCAAAGAACCACAAGCACCAGCAACGATTTCGGCTTCCACATGAGCCAATGCACTGGTACCCATTACTTGACGACCTGGTGACAAACCACAGAGCCAATTAACCAGCTCACCAACCAATGGCTGATGGCTGACCAATAACGGAATATCGTGATTCACAGAATCCAACAACTGGGCGACCTGAGGCAAACGGCCCTCCGGAACCAGCAGATCCGAGGTTTCTACCGGTAAAGACAACAGCTTTGAGGCCAAAGACGCTGTTTGCTGTGCCCGCACATAGGGACTGGCAATGATGCGGGTCACGGCCTTTAATTCGGCCTGTGACTCCGACAAAATGTCCAAGGTTTGCTGATAGCCGACGGAGGTGAGTGCCCTCTCCGGGTCACTGTCGGCAAACAATTGGGCTTCACCGTGCCGCAGGATAAAGGCTTGCATGTTACTGCTCCAGCTTGCTCTCCAGAGGTGAATGTTTGGCGTGTAGAAAGGCCTGGCCCTTCATGCCCTGCGATCTACCGCAGGTGGTAGTTCTGGTAGTTCTGGTAGCTCTAGTAGTTCTAGTAGCTCTGGTAGTTCGACTGCACTTCTGTCACTTCGACTCCGGCCAGTCCTGAAACGGGTAAGGCTTCTCTTCGCTGTTATAACTCAGGAACTGCCATGTCTGGAAAATAAAGACGGAGAGAGAATGTCCCAACCTTCTAAGGTTGTCATTATTCTGCCCGGTAAAAAGGGAAAACAGGAATTGCAGAATCACCACAACCCACATCACCGCAGCCGCCACTTGCAAAATCACAGCAAACAGCACCATAAACACCAGCCGTAACCAGTGCGTACTGGACAACAGGTTAGACTTCATTTTTTCGTCCATTCAATTACCCTTACAACTTGAAAACTCATCAACCGCTTCAAATTTTGGCTTAACTCTTACCAGAGTATTCCACATCATCGTTCTGCTCACCCATCATCAGACCTTGAGCCACTTCAGCCAGAGGACGCTGTTCAAATAAAATATCATACATGCCACTCACCAGCGGCATGTAAACACCTAATTCGTCAGCTTTGTGCTTAACGATCCGAACTGTATTGACCCCTTCGGCCACCTGTCCGATTTCCTCAATAGCCTTCTCCAGGGTTTTTCCCTGCCCCAAGGCCTGACCGATTCGGTAATTACGACTCAAATCCGACGTACAGGTTAAAATCAGATCGCCAACCCCGGCCAACCCCAAAAAGGTCATCGGGTCTGCGCCCATTTCATGGGCGAAACGGCCCATTTCAGCCAGGCTGCGAGTCAGTAACATGGCCTGAGTGTTTTTCCCTGACCCCACGGCCACTGCCAATCCTGAAACGATCGCATAAATATTCTTCAGGGCTCCGCCCAACTCAACGCCATAGCGGTCTTTGTTGGCATAGACTCTGAACGTGGGTGAACAGAGAATATCCTGAATACATTTGATAACACTGTCGTCGTCACTCGCGATCACTGAGCCAGTCTGTTGCTGCTGGACAATTTCCTTGGCAAAGTTTGGCCCGCTTAATACACCGATATGAGCATTCGGCAATTCTTGCTCAAGAATCTGACTCATCAAGGTGAAGTTTTCTGATTCAATCCCCTTGGTAGTACTGATGACAATAGCTTCAGACTTCAGAAGAGGCGCTACCTGCCGAGTCACATCACGAAAGGACTGGCTGGGTACAGAAATAAAAACCACATCACTGTTGGTTACAGCCTGCGTCAAATCGGCTGTCATGGTGAGATTGTCATCCAGCGGATAACCCGGCAGATATTCGGGGTTTTCCCGTGATGCCTGACTGCGAGCAGCTCGTTCTGCATCGCGCATCCAAAGATAAGTGTGATGACCATTGACCGCGATAATGTTGGCGATCGCGGTGCCAAAACTGCCACCACCCAGTACCGCAATGGTTAATTCATTCGACATTAATGATTCTGCCCGATTGTGTGACGCACGTTTTGCTTGGTAACGAATGATGTTTAACAGCAATCACCGTTAACCATGTGCAGAGAAAAGAACACATGGAGGGAAGCTTCCAGCTCAGAAACGACCAACCATAGCGCTATTATAGAGAAGCAAGCCTGTATTACACAAAGATAGTTGTATTACACAAAGAATAAGACCCGACGCCATGCTCTCAAAGTGCCAAGCACAAGAGAATACGGCGCCAAATATGGCGCCGTATATCTCTGCGTTGCTTAAGCGGTAAAGCGAATGTCAGATCAACCGAATCAGTTGCTCAGTTCGAGCAGCAACTTGTTCAGCTTCGCGACATAAGCCGCTGGATCTTCCAAAGTGCCGCCTTCCGCCAGACACGCCTGATCAAACAGGACATTGGCTAAATCAGCAAAGCGATCCTCATCAGATTCGTGATCCAGCTTGTCCACCAATGGATGTTCCGGATTGATTTCAAAAATCGGCTTGGAATCCGGCACAGCCTGACCCGCCTGCTCCAGCAGACGACGCATCTGTGCGCCCATATCGTGCTCACCGACGACCAGACAACCCGGGGATCCTGTCAGACGGTTCGTGACACGCACATCGTCAACACGACTTTCCAGCACATCTTTCACACGTTTAACCAGATCTTCGTGTTGTTTGGCGCTCTCTTCCTGAGCCTTTTTATCTTCTTCAGTATCCAGTTCACCCAGATCCAGCTGGCCTTTACCAACATCCTGGAAGTGCTTCTCTTTGTACTCCATCAGGTGGCCCATGAGCCACTCATCGACACGGTCAGATAGCAGCAACACTTCGATATTCTTTTTACGCAGCGCTTCAAGGTGTGGGCTGTTCTTGGCAGTATTAAAGTTTTCTGCAGCGACGTAGTAGATCTTGTCCTGCCCTTCTTTCATGCGCTCAATGTACTGATCCAGCGACTGATCCTGCTCAGACTTGTCCGTGTGCGTCGTGGAGAAGCGCAGCAGAGAAGCGATCTTTTCACGATTAGTGAAATCTTCAGCAGGGCCTTCTTTCAGAACATCACCAAAGGCGTTCCAGAAAGTGGTGTAGTCCTCAGGCTTGTTTTTAGCCATCTTGGTCAACATATCCAGTACACGTTTGGTCAGTGCACTGCGCATGGCATCAATATTGGGATCTTTCTGCAGGATCTCACGAGACACGTTCAGGGAGAGATCGTTGGAGTCCACCACACCTTTGATAAAACGCAGGTACATGGGCAGAAACTGCTCTGCGTCGTCCATGATAAACGTGCGCTGTACGTAGAGTTTCAGTCCACGAGAGGCTTCACGATTGTACAGGTCATAAGGAGCAGTTGCCGGGATATACAGCAGGCTGGTGTAATCCAGCTTGCCTTCAACGCGGTTGTGGCTCCAGCTCAGAGGATCCTGAAAGTCATGAGACACATGCTTGTAAAACTCTTTATATTCATCATCACTGACATCTGAACGGGAGCGAGTCCACAGTGCCGTCGCACTGTTGATGGTTTCATCTTCTGGCTCCTGCTTTTCCTCTTCTTCGCCCACGGCTTCTTTCTGCATGATCACCGGCAGAGAGATATGGTCAGAGTACTTTTTGATGATGGAGCGCAGACGCCAGCCATCGGCAAACTCTTCCGCATCCTTCTTCAAGTGCAGAACAATCTTGGTACCGCGAGACGCTTTCTCAACGGTTTCAACGGTAAATTCTGCCTCACCGGTACACTCCCAATGAACACCTTCAGCAGTAGGCGTGCCGGCACGACGAGTAAAGACCTCAACCCGGTCGGCAACAATGAATGCAGAATAGAAACCCACCCCGAACTGACCAATCAACTGGGAGTCTTTCTTCTCATCGCCGGAAAGGTTTTCCAGAAATTGTGCTGTACCGGATTTGGCAATGGTACCCAGATGCTCAACCACATCATCCCGGGTCATACCAATACCGTTATCGCTGATGGTAACGGTTTTAGCGTCTTTATCGAATTCGATGCGGATGGCTAGTTCCGAGTCATTTTCATACAGGCTGTCATCCGTAAGGGCTTTAAAACGCAGCTTGTCTGCGGCGTCCGAAGCATTAGACACCAGTTCCCGCAGGAAAATCTCTTTGTTGGAGTAAAGAGAGTGAATCATCAAATGCAGTAATTGCTACGCTTCGGTCTGAAAACCGCGAGTTTCTTTTTGCGCTTCCACAGTCATTTTTCAAAGGCTCCTGAACGTCTGTGTTTGGGAATAAATTGTATGACTGTTGAGATGGGGGTTGGTGATGGGATTTCAAGGGGGAAATGGAGATTGTCGGTAGATTAGCCAATAAGCTGAAAAAGGACCTATTGGCTAACAGGCAGGATCTAGTCAATCAAAAATTGTGCTCTGGCTCTAGCCACCAGATTCTCGGTATCGTCCTGCCAGCAATCGATACCCACATTGACCAATTTACGGCCAAAACGAACAATCTCACATCGCGCATAGGTGTCTTTGAAATGCCCGGGGCGTAAATAATCGATGCTGAAATCCACCACTTTCGGCACTTTGAGCACCTCCATCGACATCATCAGGTGCAAAATGGCCGACATCTCCATAAAGCCTCCCAGGGCTCCGCCGTGAAGCGCAGGCAGTGTTGGATTACCGATATTACTGGCTTTGGGGGGCAGGCAGAAAACACCAGCCTCCTCTCCCAGTTTAATTCCCAGCAGTTTGGCGTATGGGATTGCGTCAACGCACTCGCTCCAGTCGCCGGTTTCCTGAGCTCGCTGAACCAGCTGTGCAATCTGACTCATGCTTTGCCTCCTACTATCTCATCATAAGCCGCCAACATGGTGTCTCGAAACTCCGTAAACGTTCCTGTCTCCATACGGGTGAAGTTGCCCACAGCCTGGGCAACGGGTCGGTTTACATCGCCCTGATGGGCAATGGCACGGGTAAAAATCACGTAGCGCGACAACCTATACACCTCACCGACGGCATAAATCGGTTTGTGCGGCTCTGCTGGCCCCAAGTGATCGATACGCAAATCGATGGTGGGCGTCAGGGCCAGCTCTTCTAGCACCGTACTGGCCGAGAACCCGCAGCAGCTGTCCAGCAAGGCAGTCAGTACACCGCCATGAATGACACCCGTCTCCGGATTGCCAACAATCTCTTCTGAATAGCCAATCTCCATGGTGACACTGCCCCGCTGAATATCCGTAACCTTGATACCCAGAGCGTGAAAGTGATCCCCCTGATTCGCAATCATCAGCAGTTCGCACATCTTGCGAACCTCATCCAAATCTACAGCCATAGCGTCGTCCAACTTGTTATACTCACTGCCATCCGGCAAGACGCAGTATTATAGACCAATTGCTCTGGTCAACAGTGGCCAAATCCACCGAGCTTGGTAGCCGCTCCGTTCTGCAATAACCTGTTAAACAGGCTACAAGTACGTAAAATAGCCCGAATCGGCCAAGCCTGTGCTAATCTTCTTTTATCACGTTTTAATCTATAAACAAGGACGCTGACTATGCTAAAGCCCTATCACTTTTTCCCCTTTGCGGCTGCTCTTCTCGCTGGATGCGGTATGCAGAGCGCCGAAGAAACCGCTGTTGCCAAAATGTCACAGTGTGAAAAAGTCATGGCCCTGGTAGATGCTCACCCAGGCAAGTTCGAAAACATTCGGAAAAACCTGCAATCGACCCGTAAAATTACCGTCTGGGATGCCCGCTATCATCTGGTCGGAAAGAACTGTCAAGTTTGGGCCTGGGGAAGCGGTAAAACAGATTACATGTGCAGCCTGACGGCTCCCAACAAGGAAACCGCTCAAGAGAGCTTTAACAAGGCTAAAGACTTGACCCAGTCCTGCCTGGGAAGTAACTGGCAACTGTCTGAAGCTCCCCGCAAAGTCGGCAACGGGATCAAGGCCACCTTCACACGCCCCAACAGCGATACGGTAGTCGCATTACACGCGGTTGAAACCCGTGGCGTCATCAAAGATGAGTGGACCACCTACTTCTTTGTCGGTGATGCCAGCGACGAACTCTAAGCGACACTAACTGGCCTGTAGTAAAACGGGCCTGTATGTAGCAAACGGGCAAACTGAGATGTGGCTAACTGAGATATAACTAACCCATCGCTGCAAATTAAAAACAATCGTCCACAAAAAAAGGCTGCATTAATTGCAGCCTTTTTTTGAACTGATGCCCTTTTACGGGCATAGACCAGAACTTACCAGCCAGTCAGTTCCTTCAGTGCATCACCGATACCCGCCAAAGAGCGAACGGTTTTAACACCTGCATCTTCCAATGCTGCAAACTTCTCGTCAGCAGTACCTTTACCACCAGAGATAATCGCACCGGCGTGGCCCATGCGCTTACCAGCAGGAGCAGTAACACCCGCAATGTAAGAAACAACAGGCTTGGTTACGTTAGCTTTGATGTATGCAGCAGCTTCTTCTTCAGCAGACCCACCGATTTCACCGATCATAACGATGGCTTCAGTCTTAGGATCGTTCTCGAACATTTCCAGAACGTCGATGAAGTTAGTGCCTGGGATTGGGTCACCACCAATACCTACACAAGTGGACTGGCCAAAACCAGCATCTGTGGTTTGCTTAACCGCTTCGTAGGTCAAAGTACCTGAACGGGAAACAATACCCACTTTACCCGGCAAGTGAATGTGGCCTGGCATGATACCAATCTTACACTCGCCCGGAGTGATCACACCTGGGCAGTTAGGACCGATCAGACGAACACCCAGCTCATCACACTTCACTTTACATTCCAGCATATCCATCACAGGAATGTGCTCAGTGATACAAACAACCAGCTTGATACCAGCATTAGCTGCTTCCAGGATAGAATCCTTACAGAATGGCGCTGGTACGTAAATAACGGAAGCGTCCGCACCGGTAGCCTCAACAGCTTCAGCAACTGTGTTAAATACTGGCAGGCCCAGGTGAGTAGTGCCACCTTTTCCTGGCGTTACACCGCCGACCATTTGAGTACCATAGGCAATGGATTGCTCGGAGTGCATAGTACCCTGAGAACCAGTGAAACCCTGGCAGATTACTTTTGTATCTTTGTTAATTAATACGCTCATTTGCTCGCCCCTTATTAACCTTTAGCCGCTTTAACAACTTGCTCTGCAGCATCGGTCAAGCTGGTTGCAGCAATAATATTCAGACCGCTGTCAGCCAGTACCTTGGCACCTACATCAGCATTGTTACCTTCAAGGCGAACAACAACAGGTACTTTCACACCAACTTCTTCAACAGCGCCGATAACGCCTTCAGCGATCAGGTCACAGCGAACGATACCACCGAAAATGTTGATCAATACGGCTTCAACATTGGTATCAGACAGAATGATTTTGAATGCTTCGATAACGCGCTCTTTGGTAGCACCGCCGCCCACGTCCAGGAAGTTAGCTGGGTTGCCACCGTGCAGCTTAACGATATCCATGGTACCCATGGCCAGGCCTGCGCCGTTAACCATGCAACCAATGTTACCGTCGAGAGCTACGTAGTTCAGATCCCACTTAGCCGCATTGGCTTCGCGCTCATCTTCCTGAGTCGGATCGTTCATCGCGCTCAGTTCCGGGTGACGGTACAGAGCATTGCTGTCCAGAACGATTTTAGCGTCCAGACAATGCAGATCGTCAGCAGGCGTAATGACCAGCGGGTTGATTTCCAGCAGAGCCAGATCTTTTTCTTCAAACATCTTGGCCAGACCCAGGAAAATTTGGGTAAACTGCTTGATTTGCTTGCCTTCCAGACCCAGTTTGAAAGCCAGATCACGAGCCTGATATGGCTGAGCGCCAGTCAGAGGATCAATGGTCGCTTTCAGAATTTTTTCAGGAGTCTCTTCAGCAACTTTCTCGATTTCAACACCACCTTCAGTGGAAGCCATGAAAACGATACGACGGCTTGAACGGTCAACTACAGCACCCAGGTACAGCTCCTGAGCGATGTCAGTGCAGGGCTCAACCAGGATGCGGCTTACAGGCTGACCATTTTCGTCAGTCTGATAAGTCACCAGGCGGTTACCCAACCACTTTTTGGAAAACTCTTCGATTTCAGCTTTGCTGCTCACCAGTTTCACACCGCCCGCTTTACCGCGGCCGCCAGCGTGCACCTGAGCTTTTACAACAAATTTATCACCACCGATGATATCGGCAGCGGCGACGGCTTCTGCTGATGTCGCAGCAGCGACACCTTTGGAAACAGGCAGGCCGTATTCGGCGAACAGCTGCTTACCTTGATACTCATGCAAGTTCATGTCTACTTTCCATCCACTCGCGCCATTGTCGCTCGATTATTTCTATTATGACCAGAGCAATACTGGCCGTCAGGACTGAAGCTCTCAGCTGCAGACTGCGGAAGTACTCAGTAATGAGCATTCCGCAAGCTTCACCAGCTGTGAAACTTCCCCTAGTGCGCATTTGTGTTTTTATTTACGCTTTTTACGGTTCGGCATGTGAATAGCATGGCCATTCACTGCCAAGGCAGCTTCCTTAACAGCTTCCGAGAATGTTGGGTGACCATGGACGGTCATACCAATATCCTCAGCAGTGGAGCCAAATTCCATGGCAATAGCTACCTGCTGCACTAAATCGGATGCGCTCGGGCCTACAATATGACAGCCCAATACACGATCAGTCTTCGCATCGGCAATGATTTTGACGAGACCTTCAGCTTCATTCGCCGCTACGGCACGACCAACAGCGACAAATGGGAAGGTTCCCACATTGTAATCTTCACCGTCTGCTTTCACCTGTTCTTCGGTGCGACCAACTGACGCGACCTCAGGGTGGGTGTAAATAACGTTGGGGATAATATCATAGTTCATCAACGGCTTCTGACCCGCGATGCGTTCGGCGACCATCACCCCTTCTTCTGAACCTTTATGCGCCAACATAGGGCCACGGACGACATCACCCACAGCCCACACGCCTGGGGCGTTCGTGGAACACAGGTCGTTGACGTAGATAAATCCGCGCTCATCCAGATTCACGCCACTGTCAGCAGACAACAGCCCTTCGGTATAAGGGCGACGTCCGACACAGACAATTAGTTTGTCGAAGGTTTCTTTCTGCTCGTTGCCGTCTTTGTCAGTGTAGGTAACTTCAACTTCTTTACCCTTCACCTCAGATCCGGTCACACGACAGCTCAAACGAATATCCAGGCCCTGCTTGGTCAAAATCTTCTTGGTTTCTTTGGAAATTTGCTGATCCATCATGGCCAGAAAATCGTCCATAGCCTCCAGACAGACAACGTCGGAACCCAGGCGGCTCCATACACTGCCCAACTCCAGGCCAATCACACCAGCGCCAATAACACCCAGACGCTTAGGTACTTCCTGAAATTCCAGAGCGCCGGTTGAGTCGACAATGACGTCGTTATCAACTGGAGCGACAGGAATATTCACGGGCACGGAACCAGACGCCAAAATCACATTCTCGGCTTCCAAAGTCTCTACTTTGCCGTCGTTGTCAGTAAACTCAACTTTGCGGCCAGCCAGCAATTTGCCTGAGCCGTAAAGTGAAGTCACTTTATTGGCCTGGAACAACCCGGTGATGCCGCCAGACATCTGCTTAACAACCTGAGCTTTGCGCTTGATCATGGTAGGAACGTCGATGGTGACATCCCCTGTACCAATACCATGTACCTCATAAGACGCCTTCGCATCATGATATTTATGAGAGCTGTCCAGCAAAGCTTTAGAGGGAATACAGCCAACATTCAGGCAAGTACCACCATTGACCCCTTTGCCCTTGTCGTCTTTCCACTTTTCGATACAGGCTGTTTTCAATCCCAACTGAGCGGCGCGAATGGCAGCAACATAACCCGCGGGGCCAGAGCCAATGACAATTACATCGTACTTATCCGACATAGAAGTGGTGTCCTAATGTAAAAATGTGCATAAATTCATAGCGGCTTTCGATGACAGATCAATGAACGTAGCTTTTGAAAATAGCGTTCAAGAACCATCATCCGTAACCGCTAAAGCGATTAATTCTGTTTTGAAACGATCTATAAAACGCAAACTGCGTTTACAGCTCTAGCAAAAAATAGCTTACAGCTCCAACAGAATACGTGCCGGGTCTTCGATCATATCTTTAATAGCAACCAGGAACTGTACCGCATCCTTACCATCGATCAGACGGTGGTCGTAAGACAACGCCAGGTACATCATTGGCAGGATTTTCACTTCACCATCAACCGCCATTGGACGCTCTTTGATTGAGTGCATTCCCAGAATAGCTGCTTGAGGTTGATTTAGAATAGGCGTCGACATCAAGGAGCCGAATACACCGCCATTGGTAATCGAGAAAGTACCGCCGGTCATCTCTTCCATGGTCAGCTTGCCAGCTTGAGCACGCATTCCGAAATCACGGATGGTGTTTTCAACAGTCGCCAGGCTCATGTTCTCAGCATTACGCAGAACCGGAACGACCAGTCCTTTATCGGTGGATACCGCTACACTGACGTCCTGATAACCGTGATACACGATATCGTCACCATCGATAGAAGCGTTAACTGCCGGGAAACGACGCAGAGCTTCTACCGCAGCTTTCACGAAAAAGCCCATGAACCCCAAACGGGTGCCATCGTGTGACTTTTCGAACTGAGCTTTGTACTTGTTACGCAACTCCATCACTGGCGCCATGTTCACTTCGTTGAACGTGGTCAGCATCGCAGTGCCTTGGCAGGTATCCATCAGACGTTCTGCGATGCGCTTACGCATACGGGTCATGGGAACGCGCTTTTCAATACGCTCGCCGGTCACAGCAACACCAGCGGCTGCCGCAGCAGCAGTGATTGACTGAGCAGACTGAGGAGCTGCAGCCGGTGCCGCTTGCGGCGCGGCAGGAGCTGATGAACCTGCAGGAGCGTTAACCACGTCTTCTTTGGTGATACGCCCGTCTTTACCGGAGCCTTTAACAGCACTCAGATCAACACCCTTCTCTTCAGCCAACTTACGAGCTGAAGGACTGGCAACCGCTGCATTTGCAGATGTCTCTACTGCCTGATCAGCTTCTGCCGCAGTGTGGGCTTCAGTGGATGCAGCGACTTCGCCTGCAGCAAATTTAGCAATCACTTCGTTGCTTAAAATAGTTTCGCCTTCGCCTTTAATGATCTCGGACAGAGAGCCATCGGCTGGAGCAACCACTTCCAGAACCACTTTATCGGTTTCGATATCGACAATCAGTTCATCACGGGAAACCGCTTCACCCGGCTGCTTGTGCCAGGTAGCAATGGTGCCATCCTGTACAGATTCTGGAAAAGTTGGCGCTTTGATTTCAATAGTCATTCTTTGATCCTTTAGCGTTTCGCTAACAATATGCCTAGCTGAGCCCGACCTGCGGGTCTCTGTGTCAAAAAGTTCACCTGTTTAACACGCGTATATTTAAGCCAGTACGTCAGCCAGTGCGCAGTTTGCAGGTACTCGTTATAACCTTACGTTTCTCGACGGCCCATTAACTGACCGTCAGAGCCTCACTGATAAAGCGATTTTGCTCTTCCATATGGATGGACATATAACCTGCTGCAGGGGCTGCAGACGCGCTGCGACCTACATAACTCAGGTACAAATCCGGATCCAGATCGAACAAAACACGACGCATGTGGTGCTGACTGCTGTACCAGGCCCCTTGGTTCATGGGCTCTTCCTGACACCACACCACCTCTTTGAGGTTGGTAAACGGTGCCAAAGCAGCCATCAACTCTTCTTCCGGGAATGGGTACAGCTGCTCCAGGCGAACCAAAGCAACGTCATCCTGACCACCTTCCATACGAGCTTCGAGCAGGTGGTAATAAACTTTACCGCTACACAGAACGACTCGTTTAACCTTCTCAGGCTCCAGCTCGTGCTCGCCGATCACGTTCTGGAACGTACCCGTAGCCAGCTCTTCCAAAGACGAAGTCGCCAGTTTGTGACGCAGAATCCACTTGGGACTCATAACCACCAGAGGACGGCGCATCGGACGAATCGCCTGACGACGCAGCATGTGGAACACCTGAGCAGGCGTTGTCGGGATACACACCTGAATGTTGTGCTCGGCACACAACTGCATAAACCGCTCAAGACGCGCAGAGGAGTGCTCTGGGCCCTGGCCTTCATACCCGTGTGGCAACAACATTGTCAGGCCGCAGAGGCGCCCCCACTTGTGTTCACCACTGGTAATGAACTGGTCAATAACCACCTGAGCACCGTTGGCAAAATCACCAAACTGAGCTTCCCAGATAACGAGAGCATTCGGTGTGGTGGTTGCATAGCCATACTCAAACGCGAGTACGGCTTCTTCCGACAGCAGGGAATCGTAAATATCAAAATCCGGCTGATCGTCTTTCAGATGGCTTAACGGACGGTAGGCCTTACCATCCTTTTGATTGTGAACAACCGCATGGCGGTGTGAGAAAGTACCACGTCCCACATCCTGACCGGTCAGACGAACGCGCATTCCCTGATCGAGAATGGTCGCGTAGGCCAGAGTTTCTGCCATACCCCAGTTAATAGGCATTGCACCACTGGCCATTTTACGTCGGTCGTCATAAATCTTCTTAACCTGACGCTGAACCTGAATGCCATCAGGAATGTCGCACATCTTTTGTGCCAAATCCTGCAGAGCTTTCAGATCGTAACCAGTATCCGCCGGTGTTTTCCAGTGGTGGCCAATGTACGGTTCCCAGTTAACAAATAAAGACTTGTCCGGCTCACTGACCAGACCTTTGGCCACGTGCTCACCACGATCCAGAGCCGCACGGTACTCATTCGTCATTTCATCGGCTTCAGCCTGAGTCACAACCCCGGCTGCGACCATTTTTTCGGCCAGCAGTGTGCGCGTGGTTTTGAGTTTACGAATGTGTTGATACATCAATGGCTGCGTTGAAGAAGGCTCGTCGGTTTCGTTGTGACCGCGACGACGGTAGCACACCAAATCGATAACAACGTCTTTCTTGAACTCGTAACGGTAGTCCATCGCCAGCAGAGTCACGAACATGACGGCTTCGGGATCATCCGCGTTAACGTGGAAGATCGGGGCTTCAATCACCTTGGCAACGTCCGTACAGTACTCTGTAGAACGGGCATCTTCACGACGACTGGTGGTGAAGCCAACCTGGTTATTGATCACGATGTGCAGAGTACCACCGGTATGATAAGCACGTGTCTGGGACATTTGGAAAGTTTCCATGACCACGCCCTGACCGGCAAATGCCGCATCACCGTGCACAGAAATCGGTACCACTTTATTGCCCAGAGCATCGTCTCGACGATCCTGACGCGCGCGAACAGAACCCTCAACCACCGGAGACACAATTTCCAGGTGGGATGGGTTAAATGACATCGCCAGATGCATTTCACCGCCTGGGGTCATCACGTTTGAAGAGAAACCCTGGTGGTATTTCACATCACCGGAACTGTCAATCAGACGCTTGCCTTCAAATTCGTCGAACAGGTCGGAAGGGTTTTTACCCAGTGTATTCACCAGGGTATTGAGACGACCACGGTGAGCCATTCCCAAAACGATTTCTTTCGCCCCGTGTTCGCCGGCACGACGAATCAGACCATCCAACAGTGGAATAAAGCTTTCACCACCTTCCAGACCGAAACGCTTAGTCCCTGGGTATTTACTGTCCAGATGACGTTCAAGGCCTTCAGCAGCAGTCAGTCGCTCGAGGATATGCTTGCGGAAATCGGTTTCAAATGCGGGCTGGGAACGCACACTTTCCAGACGCTGCTGTAACCACTGCTTCTCTGCAAAATTGGTGATATGCATGATCTCTGGACCCACAGAGCCACAGTAGGTCTGTTCCAGAGCATCAATGATTTCACGCAGAGGGGCTTCGGTCTTGCCGAAGAAGGTATTAGCAGTCTGAAAAACGGTATCCAGATCAGCATCGGTCAGGCCATGGAATCTCAAATCCAGATCGGGAACAGTCTCGCGCTCCATCAATCCGAGGGGATCCAATTTGGCTTTTTGATGTCCGCGAAAACGGTAAGAGCTGATCAGTTGAACAACTTTAACTTGTTTAAGTTCGTGTTCAACATTAGAACTGCCTGAACCCGGCGCTGCCAACGGACGAGCACGGTTCTTACCCAACAGTTCAAAGTATTCACGAATTACGGAGTGAGGAGTATCCTGAGAAACGACCCCTTCGACACGAGGTAGCTGGTCGAAATAGTTACGCCACTCTTCTGGAACAGCGTTCGGGTCATGTAAATAGGTATCGTAGAGATCTTCAACATAGGACGCATTCCCACCGGATAAATAGGAAGTGCTCCACTGCTTCTCCATGATGCTTTCTTGCATTTGTGCCCACCTTTAAACAGGGCAGTGCCTACCGCGCAAGCAAATACAACGTGACAACCTATCTGACACGGCTTCACCATCTATAACCCCGCCGATGAGACCACCTTCCGGCTGACAGATTACATCAGAATACTTTTAATTCTGGCGACAAGGCCAGAATCAAAAGGTGCGTGAACCCCGTGAGAAACAAGCAGACATTGCTTATCTACCTCACACAGTTAGCTCGGGAGCCCAATGTTATCAGGCCACCCGATTACCCCTGCTATGACTAGCGATTAGCTAACAGTTAAAACCCTATCTTGTGGATAGTGTTTCGCTCTTTTTATGGGTGAACCGATTCAATATGAACCACTTCCCCCTGTTTTTACTTTCATTAAGCCTTGCCTCTGACACCTGTCTTTTAAACAAGTCATTCAGAGATTGGCTTGGGTCTCTGCACTAAATTTGGATCAAGCTTTTGAGATGCCGCCTCTGTGGGCGGCTATCATCATTATGTTGCGCTTTGCAGCAACATATTACGAATGTGACCGATAGCCCGAGTCGGGTTCAGCCCTTTCGGACAAACAGATACACAGTTTTGGATACCGTGACAACGGAACACACTGAACGGATCATCCAGATTAGCCAGACGTGCTTCAGTTGCAGTATCACGGCTATCGGCCAAGAAGCGATAAGCTTGAAGCAAACCCGCCGGACCAATGAACTTATCGGGGTTCCACCAGAAAGAAGGACAGCTGGTTGAACAACATGCACACAGAATACACTCGTACAAACCGTCCAGCTTGGCGCGATCTTCTGGTGATTGCAGACGCTCAATGGCAGGAGCAGGTGTATCGTTCTGCAAGTAAGGCTCAATCTTTTTGTACTGTGCGTAGAACTGGCTCATATCAATTACCAGATCACGAATTACAGGCAGACCAGGCAAAGGACGCAGCACCAGGGTGTTATTTTTCACACACTCTGAAAGAGGCTTGACACAGGCCAGACCATTTTTACCATTGATGTTCATGCCATCTGAACCGCACACCCCTTCACGGCATGAGCGACGGAAAGCCAGGCTTGAATCCTGTGCTTTCAACATTTCCAGTACTTCAAGAACCATCAGATCTTTACCCTGAGTATCCAGCTCATACTTTTGCATGTACGGCGCAGAATCAGTCTCAGGGTTATAACGATAAATTTCTACTTTCAACATTATCCTGTTCTCCCCAATCAGTAGGTACGAATCTTCGGCTCAAAAGCGTCCATGGTCTTCGGTGCGAAGTTAACCGCACGCTTGCCAACACGCTTTTCGCCTGGGAAGTACATTGAGTGACACAACCAGTTCTCGTCATCACGATCCTGGAAGTCATCACGCGCGTGAGCACCGCGAGATTCTTTACGCTCTTCTGCAGCGATAGCGGTAGCTTCAGCCACTTCCAGCAGGTTCTGCAGTTCAAGCGCTTCAACCCGAGCGGTGTTGAAAGCATTGGACTTGTCGTCCAGCTTAACATTTTCAATGCGCTCACGCAGATCGGCCAACTTCTTGATGCCTTCCTGCATGAATTCGCCTTTGCGGAATACACCGAAATGGTTCTGCATAACGCCCTGCAGCTCTTTACGCAGAGCAGAGGCATTTTCGCCATTGTTGGTGTTATTCACCTTGTTCAGGCGAGACATGGCGGCTTCAATATCAGATTCAGAAGCTTCGCGATGTTCAATACCTTCTCGCAGAGCTTTCTCGATAAACAGACCAGAGGCACGACCAAACACCACCAGATCCAGCAGCGAGTTACCGCCCAGACGGTTAGCGCCGTGCACGGACACACAAGCAACCTCACCACAAGCGTAGAAGCCTTCAACAACCTGATCGTTGCCATTGGCATCTTGAGTCAGAGCCTGGCCATCAACGTTAGTCGGGATACCACCCATCATGTAGTGACAGGTTGGAACCACTGGAATTGGCTCCTTAACAGGATCTGCGTGTGCAAATGTACGGGACAATTCAAGAATGCCTGGCAACTTGGCGTTTAAGGTTTCTTCACCCAAGTGATCCAGCTTCAGGAATACGTGATCTCCATCCGGACCACAACCGCGGCCATCCAGAATCTCCAGAACCATGGAGCGAGCAACAACGTCACGACCCGCAAGATCTTTGGCGTTAGGAGCATAACGCTCCATGAAACGCTCGCCGTCCTTGTTGACCAGATAGCCACCTTCACCACGACAACCTTCGGTTACCAGCACCCCTGCACCGGCAATACCGGTTGGGTGGAACTGCCACATCTCGATATCCTGCACAGGGAAACCTGCACGCAGAGCCATACCGATACCGTCACCGGTATTGATGTGAGCATTGGTGGTAGAAGCGTAAATTCGACCTGCGCCACCAGTAGCCAGAACAGTGGCCTTGGACTTAACGTAAACCACTTCGCCGTCTTCGATGTTCATGGCAATAACGCCAGTCACAACACCGTCCTGGTTTTTCACCAGATCAACTGCGAACCACTCATTCAGGAAAACCGTGTCGTTCTTGACGTTACCCTGATACAGGGTGTGCAGCAGTGCGTGACCAGTACGGTCAGCCGCAGCACAAGTACGAGCAGCCTGACCACCACGACCGAAGTCTTTGGACTGTCCACCGAAAGGACGCTGATAAATACGACCTTGCTCAGTACGGGAGAAAGGCATCCCCATGTGATCCAGCTCATAAACAGCTTCAGGACCGACATTACACATGTACTCGATAGCGTCCTGGTCACCGATGTAATCGGAACCCTTAACGGTATCGTACATGTGCCAACGCCAATCATCATTGGGGTCATCACTGGCGATCGCACAGGTAATACCGCCCTGAGCGGATACTGTATGCGAGCGAGTTGGAAATACTTTAGTAATTACTGCAGTCTTGTAGCCGGACTGAGCCAGCTGAAGTGCGGCGCGCATACCTGCACCACCGCCACCAATAACAATACCGTCGAAAGAAATCGTACGCATGTTAGACATTACTTAAAACCCCCACAAAATTTCGACACCCCAAACGGTGTAAGTCACAGTGACTACACCCAGCACAACTTGTGCTATAACCCGCAACACGGTCGCCTTGGCGCCCATCATGCGATTAGTCAGGTAATCGGTTAACACAGCCCACAGACCAATCCAGGCGTGCGCTGCCAGGGATAGCAAAGTGATCAAACTGAAAATACGCATCCAAAGCTGGCTATACAGCTCTTTCCACTGCTCATAGCCCAGATCAGGAGTACACAAAATGAAACCAACCAGAAAAATGGTATAAGCAGCCATTGCAATAGCACTTACACGCTGAATCATCCAGTCGTACAGGCCGCTACGGCCAAAACTTGTTACTGCGGTTACCATACCCAAACCCCCGCTAAAATAATCAGTACAGCGGCAACAACCAGAGCGATCTTCGCGCCCAGCTGCCCACCTTCGAGACTTTCACCAATCCCACAATCCATAATCAGGTGACGAATACCTGCAATCATGTGATAGCCCAGCGCAGCCAGAGTACCCCAGATAAGGAATTGATAGATTGGATTCTGCAACCCTTCTTTTAATGCAGCAAAGCTCTCTTCAGATTCGAGGCTTGCATCCAGCATACACAGCAGGATGGCAACACCGGCAAACAGGATAACTCCTGATACACGATGCAGAATGGAAACATAGGCGGTTATAGGAAGTTTTATTGTGGCAAGGTCAAGATTGACAGGTCTGTTCTTGTTCACGGTTAAGTCACACCTTTTCTCGCCTGCGAACAGGCATTTGTTGTCTACAGCTTTGGCTGCACATATCTCCCAAGCATAGGCATTCAACACAATAGTGCCAGCCCACCACCTGCAAGACGCGCAAAATTATAGAGATCCCCTTGTAAAAAAACAACAAAATAAAGCTTTTTCAGAGACTTACCCCTGCACCAAAACCACCAAACCGGCACAACCAAGGCGCATATTTCATCAAATCGAACAAGCATCAAACACCGCACCAAAGTGACACCGACCGCACCAGAAAAGGACATACACGCAATTTCATCCCTAAAGTGGCAATTATTGGGCTATGTTTATGTATGTCTCGCATTTTGTAGGCTTTTTTCAATTGACAATCATCTCCGGCGGCTTATAGTGTGCCCCGCCTCACATTCCGTTTTCGGCGTCTCCTCGCGGCAATTTTAACGCCCTGGCGACATCAGATGCGGAGCTGTATACCAATTTATTTACTACAGGAGTCCGTACATGACTGATAAGAAAGCGCACCTTTCGGTCGACGGTTTGGATGAATCCATCGAATTACCGATCTACTCTGGTAGCACCGGCCCCGACGTTATCGACGTTACCAGCCTGACCAGTAAAGGTTACTTCACTTATGATCCGGGCTTTATGTCTACCGCAGCCTGCGAGTCCGAACTGACCTATATTGATGGTGGGAAAGGCGTGCTACTGCACGGTGGCTACCCTATCGAGCAACTGGCCAAGAACTCGGACTACCTGGAAACCTGTTACTTGCTGCTTAACGGCGAACTGCCAAATAAAGAGCAAAAAGCAGAATTTGTTGAAATCATTACCAATCACACCATGGTCCACGAGAACATCGCCCGTTTCTTCCGCGGCTTCCGTAGCGATGCTCACCCAATGGCCATAATGTGTGGCGTTGTAGGGGCTCTGTCCTCTTTCTACCACGACTCCCTGGACATCACTAACGAACAGCACCGCCAGATCTCTGCGCACCGCCTGATCGCCAAGATGCCTACCCTTGCAGCGATGTGCTACAAGCATCATATTGGTCAGCCGTTCATGTACCCGAACAACAAGCTCTCTTATTCAGAGAACTTCTTGCACATGATGTTCGGCACTCCTTGTGATGATCCTGAAGTGAACCCTGTTCTGGCTCGCGCCATGGACAAGATCTTCCTGCTGCACGCTGATCATGAGCAAAACGCCTCAACCTCCACGGTTCGTCTGGCAGGCTCTTCTGGTGCCAACCCGTTTGCCTGTATTGCTGCTGGTATTGCCACTCTGTGGGGCCCGGCTCACGGCGGCGCTAACGAAGCCGTTCTGACCATGCTGCAAGAAATCGGCTCTGTCGACAACATCGACAAGTTCGTTGCCAAAGCCAAAGACAAGAACGATCCGTTCCGTCTGATGGGCTTCGGTCACCGGGTTTACAAGAACTTCGACCCTCGCGCCAAGGTTATGAAAGAAACCTGCGACGAAGTCCTGAAAGAACTGGGCCTGGAAAACGATCCTCTGCTGGCTATCGCCAAGCGTCTGGAGCAAATCGCTCTGGAAGACGATTACTTCATCGAGAAGAAACTCTATCCGAACGTCGACTTCTACTCCGGCATCATCATGAAGGCTATCGGTATTCCTACCGATATGTTCACCGTGATTTTCGCTACTGGTCGTACGGTTGGCTGGATTGCACACTGGCACGAAATGATCTCCAACCCGTACAAGATTGGCCGTCCACGTCAACTGTACACTGGCTACACGCCACGGGACTTCGTACCACTGGAAGAGCGTTAATCGCTCCGACAGACATGAAAAAGGCCGCTATGCGGCCTTTTTTTATACTTAAATCTTTCCCAGCTCACTCACCCAGATCTAAAACACCAACTTACCGATCTGTCAGAGCATCAATTCCACCGCAATCCGCTCATTCAGACTCTTCCATTGGGGCAAACTCTTCCCGCTATTTGGTAACTTGCGCTCCCTGAATTTGGCCAACCACAGCCCCTCGGCATTAAAACTGTAGATAGGCACCAGATCGTTCCTCTGAGAAGCAGGCAGTATGGTTTTATTGATGTTATCGAGGATCAACGGCTCAGCCTCAGGCGTTGGGTAATACGCCAATACCATATGCGCCTGGTTATAATCCAGGGCCTTCACATAAGTAATCCGAAGCTTCTCATTATCGACACCCGACTCATTCAAGGTAAAGTACTTGGCGACCGAAAAGTCCTCGCAATCTCCCCCATTAGTGGCCAGCATCTCCAGAGGAGTCGCCCAATAATCCTTCTTTCCCCAGTGCTCCAGATCATCGACCCACTCGAGTTTATTGAAAAAATCGTTAGCCAGCTCGGCCCTGTCAAGATCAGAGCTTTCTTTATTTGCACTCGCCTCGATCATCAACCTGTGCCAGGCCTCCACCCGAAGACGAGCAGCCTTGTCGTACCTCTGCTCAACCATGAGGAAAACCTTCTTGCTCATATCGAGAAATTGCGCTGACGCAAAAGCGGCACAACTGCCAATCAGCAGTCCAGCCAAGATTGCCCACAGAGGAGAAGACTTCATTCCTTTCATATCCTCCAGCGAGTCATGTGACAGACCTCAAGTATAGGTACGGTGTGATACAAAATCTCCTGTTCTTCACAATAGCGCGGCCCACAAACGTGTATTTCACAACCCCGGATTTCACAAACGTTCTCCCAGCCAAACTTATCGGCCCAAACTCAGAAAAATTGAGGGCCGCAGTACCTCTGAGGACAAGTGCAGCTGCTCGCCCCAATAGCATATTCAGTATACAATTCCGCCTTGCAGAACAGTAAGGTCCATCAATGAGCCATATGCCCGATAATACCCACAAAGGCGTCGCATTCGCACTCGCTACAGCCGTCGTGGGCAGTTCTGCTGGTGCAGCCGGCAAGTTGATCGCCGAAGACCTCGCTGCCCCCATGATTGTGTTTGTCCAGTTCGCCATCTGCCTGATCATTATGCTTCCAAGCATGCTGAAGCTGGGCGTCCGCAGCCTCCACAGCCCGCACTGGAAAAAGCACCTCGTACGCGGCCTCGGTGGGTGGATCAGCTTTTTTGCCTTTTACCAGGCATTGGGCCAGATTCCTCTTGTGGATGCCACTCTGCTGCGCAACACCGCCCCCCTTTTCGTGCCGCTGGTGATCTGGCTGTGGGCCGGAGTCTTTGTGCCTTCAAATCGATGGCCGCCACTGATCATAGGCTTTATCGGCATTGCGATTATTTTGCGCCCTCAATCCGGGGCTCAGGATTTGAATATTGCCTATCTTGTAGGCCTGGCTTCGGGGCTGCTGCTCGCGGTTTCAATGGTTGGAACGCGCCTGCTTTCCCAATACGAAACCAGTGGTAAAATCATGTTTTACTATTTTGCGCTGTCTTTTGTTCTGAGCCTGCCACTGGCCTTATTCAATTGGCAGACCATACCCCCAAAAAGCTGGCCTTATTTGATCTATATTGGCTTATCCATCTTTATCGCCATGTGGCTCTACACCAAGGCTTACAGCTACGCCAGCCCAAGTATCGTCTCGCCCATCAGCTACTTTTCAGTGGTATTTGCAGGGCTGCTTGGCTGGATAGTGTGGGGACACCTGCCCAGCGCACTCTCATTTGCCGGCATCGCGATCGTTGTCGTCGCCGGGATTTACACTGTTTACCTAGGCAGTCTTACAAACAAGCAAACTACTGCCCCTGAAGAAAGGAAAGCCACATGACTGTTCATCAACCTCTTGAACCCGCCTTCAATAAATTTTTAGGCATCAAAGTTGACGAGTGGGAGGAAGGCCACGTTCGCATCAGCGCTGAGGTAAAGCCTGAGCACAGCAACTCTCACGGCATCCCCCATGGTGGTTTTATTTGCAGCTTACTGGACGTTGCCTGTTCATTGCCGGGCATGTACTGCCCCTCACCTGACCGGATCCGCAGAGCCTTTACGCTCTCACTGAACACCAGTTTTGTTGGGCAAGCTCAAACCAATCAACTTTACGCTGTCGGAAAAATTACCAGCGCTGGCTACAAGATTTTTCACTCTTCTGCGGAAGTCTACGATTCAAACGATACATTGTTAGCCACCGGCCAATCAATTCTAAAATACCGTAAAGGCTGTGAAGACCCAGAGGGCATGCCGCTGGAGCAGTGGCATCAACTGGTCAATAAGTAATAACCCAACACTCCGATCACAAAGGAATAAGCTGTGCTGGACATTCCAGGCCTACCCCGCAATAAAGGTGAAGAGACGGACCGCAAATTTATCGAGGCGCTGGCTCGCGGTCTGGATGTACTACGTGCTTTCTTGCCGGGGGATGGTTTTCTCGGTAATCAGGAAATCGCACAACGCACTGGCTTGCCTAAATCCAGCGTATCGAGACTGACCTATACCCTGACTCAACTGGGATATCTCACCTATTCGGAGCGCATGGAGAAATATCAGCTGGGTAGCGGCGTACTGGCTTTGGGTTATGCCTTCGTTTCAAACCTGGCCATCAGACAAATCGCCAAGCCTATGATGCAGGAACTGGCGAATAATACTGGCACATCAGTGGGACTGGCTGATCGAGATCGTCTCAAGATGATCTATGTAGAGTACTGCTCTCCCACCAACGTGATGGCGTTTCGCCACGAAGTTGGGGACCGGGTTCCTCTCCCCACAGGCTCCGCAGGACGTGCCTATCTGGCGGCCCTGTCAGACGAAGAACGCGAGTTTTTCTTCAACCACATTGAAAAGAAACAACCGGATGAGTGGCCGACTATTAAATCCGGCATCCTGGACAGCCTGCAGAATTATCGAGAAAAAGGATTTTGCCATTCCTATGGAGACTGGGACCCAGACGTCAACGGCATTTCTGTACCGCTGACTCTGGGTAAGAACACCATCTACTGTTTTAACGCAGGTGGACCAGCCTATCGCTTGTCTCGTGACTTTTTGGAGAATGAGGTCGCCCCTCAATTGAAAAACATGGTGCGCAATATTGAAGCCACGCTGATTCGATATTGAGGTCAGGAGCGCAATACTCCGCCTCTCAGGCTTACCCTACCCGCTGGCATAGCTATTTGTGAACTCAGAAGCTTACCTGCCGGCAACACTTCTTGTCCCGGAATTAGTCATATGCCGCACTATCCAGACGTCAGCTATTGGATGTCCTCACTAGAGTCCGACACCCCGACAGTACGCCCCGCCCTCGACCAAAACCTGGACGTCGATGTCGCCATTATCGGTGCAGGTTACAGCGGCCTTTGGACAGCCTATTACCTGAAGCAACAAGCTCCACATTTGAGCATTGCCATTCTGGAAGCGAATACCGTGGGTTTTGGGGCTTCCGGTCGCAATGGCGGCTGGTTGATGGGATCAGTGGAAGGAGAGGATAAACTTTTATCGGGTCTCGACAACACCCGAAAACACACGGCTCACCAATTCATTTACGGTATTGTGGATGAGGCAAAGCGTGTATTCGAACTGGAATCTATCGACTGTGACTTTGCTCATGGCGGCTGGATCAGCACCGCAGCCCGATACCCTGAACAGTTACCTATGCTTCAGGACACTCTCAAATCACTTCGCGCGGAAGGCCACGGTGAAGATGCCTATCGCTGGCTGGATCGAGACGAGTTGAAAGCCAGACTCAATGTGAAGAACAGCTACGGCGGTATTTTCAGTCCGCATACAGCCCGAATTCAACCGGCTAAACTGGCCCTCGGGCTCGCCCTCGCCGTTGAGCGGCTGGGAGTGACTATTTTTGAAAGCACGCCGGTTGAGCGCATTGATACATCCAAACAGGGAAGCAATGTACTGATCACCCAGGGCGGTCGGATAAAAGCTGACATTACCCTGCCCTGCGTGGAGGGATTCAGTTATCAGATGGAAGCTCAGCGCCAATACATTTTGCCCATCCAAAGCCTGATCGTCGCCACAGAACCTTTGAGCGATTCTCAATGGCAGGACATTGGCTTGCACAACCATGAAGTCTTCAGCGATGCCTGCCGCCTGATTACCTACGCACAACGATCCGCCGACAACCGACTGATTTTTGGATCCAGAGGCACCTATCAATT
>NZ_CBFIHX010000012.1:0-48031 GCF_965662505.1 Pseudomaricurvus sp.
CATCAGTCCCTCGTCTTCCTCCATTTCAATAGGAGCAATATCGTCTGTCTTTTCAGCGTCAGGACGATTTTCTGGTTCAGGGTCGCTTTCAAGCTCAGGGCTGTTTTCAGCGCTTTCAGAAGCCTTGGGATCGTCATTTTCTTGCGCGGACTTTTCGTCCGGTGTTTCATCCGTGTCCGCCTCGGCGTCAGACACAGCCTGTTCCAGTTCTTTCAGGCTGTCGTCTTTTCCGGTGCCCATAACCAGACGATAGGCCATAAACGCGATGAACAATAGAAGCAAATTACCGCCGCCGATCACAGCGTACAATAGCCAATCCGGCATTTTAGCGGGTAATGTCTCTTCTGGCAGTTCTTTCTCTGGCTCGACGGTCGGTGCCGGCTCTTCATTAACTTTGGTTTCTTCAACGACAGCCTCTTCAACTACGGCAGGCTCAGGTTCTTTTGCAGGAGGAATCATGCCTTCTACTTCGCGCACTTGCATGTAGTGCGTCAATTGACGCTGAAAGCTTTTACCATCCACTACAACGGTGAGCTTATAACCTCCCGCTTGGTGAAAGACATCCAATTGTGCTGAATAGATACCATCCGTGGGCGGCACTTCGCCGCTCAATACTTTCTGCCAAACTTCTTTTGCAGCCGTTTCGTTTTTACCAACCTCTGCATCGCCATCCTGCTCCAACTGATGAACAGCACCGGTGACCGTCAGCAATCTCAGAAAATCAGCATCGGTGATCGTCCCCTCCTGATCTTGCATCAGCAAAGACAAATCCAATGTTTGATCCCAAAACACGTTATTGGGCAGCGGTTTTAAAAACAAGTTGAGGTTACTGACAATAGTGATTCGACTGTCCGGCGCAACATCCGCCAATACTTGCCACTCACCTTCCACGGGTTGTTGTAGGGTCACCAGATCGTACTGATCCGTGCGATACCAGTTCACGTCCGTCGCTTTTTCCTCAAACTGATATTCCTCTCCGTCCGGACTCAGCAATCGAGTGGGTGAACTGCCCGGCTGACGAAAGATTAGCGCGGTAAACTCTTCAATGCTCGAATCCACCAGAAAACGATTGTCCGACAGGGGCAATTGCTCCGCAGGCGTCGTCTGGTCAAAGATTCTCAAAAACACCTTCATTAACTCATCGGCTGTGTGCGCTACCGCGGACACGCCGCCAGTAGTCAATGCCAATTCGTCCATCAGCTTTTTGTCAGCGTGATCCGACAAGGCAATGGTGTGTAAGGTAAATCCCGAAGACTCAATATCAGGCAGAACGCTTTCAAGTATCCGCTGCCGTTCCAATTGGTTTTTTTCTGGATCTTTGTCGATATCCACCATGCCATCGGTCAGCAGGATAATATGGGTCTGGTAATTGGTATTAGGGATATCGCGATCGTAAGCCGCTTTTTCCAACGCCTCACCGATGTTAGTAAACAGGCCATTGGACGTAATATGCCGGGTTTGTCGGGCGGCACGTTTTGTCCAGACATCGCTCACTTCGCCATGGGACACCAACATGTTGACGTACTGACCAAAGGTCCAGACGCCGGCTTTACTGGTGTCCGGCAGTAACTGTAGCAGTAGCTCCAACGCAGGCTTACGCAAGTTGGCGGGATCATTCTTTTTCATGCTGCCGGAGATGTCGATCACTACGCGGACATCAGTAAATTCCGGAGCCTCAACCGAGTCTTCATCTACAGCTTGTGACCAAACAGAGGACGACCCCAGACAGCAGACCAGGAGCAGACACCCGATGAGCTTCCGCAAGGGCTTCTCTGGCATACACGGCTTATTAAAAAGACAAAAAGACAAGGACTTGGGTTTCATGAATAGACTCGCTGAATCCGGCATCCAGAGCGAGCATCACCCCGTGGCCGTATTTATACATCACTGTGTCTATAAATACGGCCAGAAACCCAAATGCTTTAGAAAAACAGCAAAGAAATGGTGGGTTATTTCAGTTTTAAAACAAGTAGCCCTAGGTTTAAAACAGGAGGCCCTAGGTTTAAAACAGGAGGCCCAGAGTTAAACCAGCAGATCCGCCATGCGACGGCCTTTTTCGGTGAGATACCAGCGAATACCGTGCAGACCGCTTACCTTACCCACCAACTCTTTGGCAGACAGCTGAGCCAACGCTTTGCCGGTAGCGGTTTCTTCCGTACCCACTTGCCGACTTAAACCGGCCAGTGAGCGGAAAGTATAGCGTTCAGACGCCAGTGACTTGAGGGTTTTCTGAGCAGTCTCATCCAGATCCGCGTCCAGCTCAGGGGTTGTGCCGTCATCCAGCGGCGCATCCTGCTCCGTTTCTGCTTCAACCAGCGGCAACAACTCATCGCGCAACACACGCAGCTCCTGCTGAGCGGCTTCAGACTGAGCGCGAGCCAGAGTTGCTTCACGCAGAATACGGTCGGAGGTATTCACGATCACCACCCGCGCTGCAATCGCAGCAATCAGGCAGAAACCGGTGTAGATCAGCAAACGGGAGGGATCGCCCTGAATTTCCAGAATCAGATCGCTGTTCACAAAATCGAGGATCACCGGAACCAGAAAGGAGGCGCCAATACCGATCACGATACAACGTGGCAAACTGCCTGAATCACTGGTGTTCTGGTTCATCTGGTAGTAGTTGATCAGGCCGCCAAATATGCCTGAAACCAGCATGATCGCTGCCAGAATAAAAATATGATTCCCCATGGAACGCTCCTAATTGATAGTCCGTTATTCTTTTAACTATTTAACGACTGCTTTTAACTATTTAACTTAACTATTGGTAAAACAACTTCTCTGAGATAAACGCTTTGGTTGTGATTGTCCACGGTATCGCCACAGGGATACCGTTTAAGCAGTTTCCGCCTCAGCCTCAGCCGTGTGCGTATGCTCTTCTTTGACTCGCTTTCTATGCAGCCAGTAGCGGCAAGCGCCGTCCCACAGCAAAGCCACGACAACACCAAATGCCAGGAATCCTAACCAGCTTGGGCCAACACGACTGAAGCCTTCCTGCCCGCCGAATACGGTTTCCATCAGCATCATCAAGGTGGCTGGCGCCATTTCTGTGTGATCTTCACCAATACTGAATGGGCACACCAGAGCTACCAGCATCACGCTTCGCAACACACGTCTCACGGTTGACCAGCCAATTCCCCGGGTAATCCGCCACCAGAAAATGAACAAACCCAGCGCACCCAGCAAATAATACATCCAGGCCACATGCGGATTGTCCAACATCGAGCCTTCAAACCATGAAGCGTCTATCATCTATTGTTTCCAAATTTTTCTTTGATGTTCACCGGTTAGCGTATGCAACCAACGGGGTTATTCCACCCAGTGAACAACGTAGTCTTCCAATTCATCTTCAGGAATATCGCCCTCGGCGTAAACCCTTCCCCGCACGGAAATTCCCGCTTTGTGGACTGAATCCCGATTGCCGGAAATCAGAGGGTGCCAGTCGTAGAGCGGTTTGCCTTCAGCAACCAGTCGGTAGGCACAGGTCTGTGGCAGCCAGTGGAAAAGCGTCACATCCTCAGGTTTAAGATCGATACACTCAGGCACCAGTTCCAGCCGTTGACCATACTCGCGACAACCGCCCTTGTCCCGATCCAGATAGCGGCAGGCGACGCAAGTGTAATGCACCTCACCGGTATCTTCATCTTCCAACTTATGGAGGCAGCATTTTCCGCAACCGTCGCAGAGAGATTCCCATTCATCTTCCGACAATTCGGACAGGGACTTACGTTCCCAAAAGTGGGCAAATTGAGCAATCATACCGTAATCTGATTTAAATCCTGACAGTTCAAGAGAATGGCCACTTCTGTGACAACCTTTCTACCGTCATTGCGAGGAGCACAGCGACGCGGCAATCCATGGTTGGCAGGGTCTAGATGCAGTGTGCTAATAATGGATTGCCGCGTCATTTCATTCCTCGCAATGACAATGCTGTCTTTTTCAATCGGCTGCTGCAACCGGCTGCTGGAGGGTAAATTCGTCACTTGAGGTTCATTTTGGTGTTCTGCAAGTGAATATCGAGCATCTCGCTGTCTTTGGCTGGCGGCATTTGCAGATAGTAACCATTCACTTGTAACTGCTCCATCACACGCTCAGCGTCGACACGAGCCAGCTTTTTACCCGCTTGCAACAACAGGGTCATCACATGACGAGGCTTGCCAAACCGGTCCAGCAGCGCTTCTGGAACCCGGGTCAGAGCCTCTGACTTCGTCACATAGAGATACATCTCTTCATCAATCGGGCTTCTGTAGATGTCGCAAATAATTTTCATAGTAATCCTATTCCGCGCTGGCACCGGTCACTGGCGCTCCTCAGCCTTTTTGATTTGAATCCCACAGTCAATATTGTTGGTCCAACTCGATACGCACTGAACCCAGCGACATAAGGTAATAACCGCCATTACCACGTCTGAGCAATATCCAGTAACCCTCGACCAACCACGTCACGCCGCCAGCCTGACAAGCGCTCATTTAAACTATAGACGTCATTTTCCATGCCAGAGCGCACAAGATCTTCATAATCCTTTTTCCGCACCAGAATTTCGGGGGCAATCACCAGCTTTTCGGCGGTTTCCCGCGTGTGATTTTTCAACGCCTTCATCAAATCCCCCTGCTCTGGCGGCAGTGGTTTAGGCAATCGTTCAGGGCACTCATAGTCGGGCTTCTGTCGCTGTTGGGCGATGATGGCAAGTAACTGCTCACCATCGGCTTTGAGCGTACGTGCCGTCATCCCTTCCAGTCCGGCGATCTGTTTCAGCTCGGTAGGCTGATAGCGAGCCATATCCCACAGGGCGCGCTCTTTAATCAGTCGGTTGCGGGGGATATCCCGCTCCCGGGCCTGCTCTTCACGCCAGGCGGCCAGCGCCTGCAGCGTCGCCAACTGGGGTCGATTTAATTTCCAGGCGGATTTAATTTTCAGGTACATCTGATCATAATCTGTACCTCTTTCGGCCTGAGACACTATGTCGGCGCAATCCGATTCTACCCAGGACAAGCGATCATCCTGCTTCAGTTGCTTCAACAACAGGCCGTACACCACCAGCAGATAGGCCACATCCAGAGCCGCGTACTGCAGCTGAGGCTGACTTAACGGGCGCTGCAGCCAGTCGGAGCGGGTTTCGCTCTTTGGCACCTCAACCCCCAACATGACTTCCACCAGCTTCGCATACCCCAGAGAAAAACCCTTCCCGGCGACCGCGGCGGCCAACTGAGTGTCGAATACTGGCGATGGCGTGATGCCCAGAAACGTCTGAAATACCTCCATGTCTTCTGAGCAGGAATGCAGCACCTTGGTGATGTTGGGGTTAGTCATAATCGCAGCAAACGCGGAAAAATCATCGATCGACAGCGGATCCAGTAAATAACACCCCTGACCATCTCCCACCTGAAACAAGGCGGCAATGGGAAAAAACGTCGTGCTGCGCATAAATTCTGTGTCCACAGCGATGGCCGCCTGCTGGCTCCAGCGCTCACAAAGACGTTCCAGCTCTGCGGTTTCAGTGACCCAAATAGGCTCTGAGGGAATAATAGACATGCAGTTACTCAGTTAACGGAGAGATAAGACAACAACAGATAAATGCCAAACGGCACGGTTATACCGCGCGTCGGGAGGACAATGCGTGAGCCAGAGTCCCGCCGTCGATGTATTCCAGTTCGCCACCCAAGGGCACGCCATTGGCGATACGCGTCACCTGCACCTTCTGTGCCTTGGCCTGATCCGCAATGTAATGAGCGG
The DNA here is from genome assembly GCF_965662505.1 of Pseudomaricurvus sp. Lineage (NCBI taxonomy): Bacteria > Pseudomonadati > Pseudomonadota > Gammaproteobacteria > Cellvibrionales > Cellvibrionaceae > Pseudomaricurvus > Pseudomaricurvus sp. The sequence continues at coordinate 5,734 of NZ_CBFIHX010000012.1, forward strand.
TAGCTTCACCTTCGACGGTAGGATTGGTGGCAAGGATCAATTCCTGAATCTCGCCACTTTGTAAGCGGGTCAGCAACACATCCAGACCAATATCAGCCGGACCGATCCCATCGATGGGCGACAAGTGCCCCATCAAAATAAAATACTTGCCCTGATAGACCCCGGCAGACTCCATTGCCAGCACATCGGCCGGCGTTTCCACCACACACAGCAGAGAATCATCACGGCGAGGATTCGCGCAAATACCGCAGACGGCCTCTTCGGTCAGTGTCCGACAGCGGCCGCAATTGCCCACGCCTTCAACGGCTTTTCCCAGACTGGAGGCGAGACGAGATGCCCCTTCACGATCTCGCTCCAGCAGGTGCAAGGCCATGCGTTGAGCGGATTTCGGACCCACACCGGGCAAGCAGCGCAAACTGCTCATTAACTCATCAATTAAGGGGCTAAACATAAATTACGCTTTACGACTCACGCTAAGTTTACAAGTCACACTCAGTTTACAACTCAAACGACAGTGGGTACTTCGAATTAAAACGGCATTTTGAAACCCGGTGGCATTTGCATGCCGGAGGTCAGATCGCCCATCTTGTCTTTGGTATTCGCTTCGACCTTGCGTACCGCATCGTTTACCGCGGCGGCCAACAGGTCTTCCAGAATTTCTTTGTCTTCGGTCAACAGGCTCGGATCAATGTCTACAGCTTTGACATCGTGCCGACCGGTCATGGTGACCTTGACCAGCCCCGCACCGGATTCTCCCTGGACTTCTGCCTCAGCCAACTCTTCCTGCATTTTCTGCATGTTGGCCTGCATTTCCTGGGCCTGCTTCATTAAATCGCCAATGCCTTTCATAGTTACCTCTCAATGCCCCCTAAGGGGTGATCTGACATGATTTATTCATCCAGGATGGGACGAACGGACTCTTCGTCCAACACACCTTCAAACTGTTGCAATAACTGCTGCACCACAGGATCCGTATTCATGGCATTCAACGCATAGGCGTGCTGTTCCTGACGAATACGGATGGCACAGGCCGCTGGAGTTTCGGCAGTTACCGTACCCAGCTCAATCACGGCGGTCATCGGTTGACCAAAATACTGCCCCAGCAGATCCGACAAGCGCCCCTGATGGCCCTCGTCATAGAGCGTGCTGTGGTTGTGATCCAGCAGAAAATACCACTGATCGCCTTCGATATGCTGCAGTAAACAATTCGAGACCGTACTCTGCAGCACACCACCGACTCCCAGACCGGCATAGAGCTCAATCCAACGGTCAGGCGTCATGGCTGACAGAGGAATCTTTTTTAACTCGGGGCTTTTCACCTCCGGCTTCTCGACCACGGGCACCTGACGCGCGGGCTGTAAGCCCATTGCCGTCATCTCTTCTGGAGACAGACTGCGCTTTTGAGCCTCACCCGCCTGGGCGGTTTCATTTACTGAAGGTGGCTCAGGAGCAGGAGGTTCAGGAGCCGATGGCTCAGAAACATGCTCCACAGGTCTGGCGTGTTCGGTTTGAGATTCCGGCTGAACTTGTTGCGGCTCTTCTGCTACCGGCTCAGATTTTACTTCTGCCTCTGGCTGAGGCTCTTGTGGCTGATGCTCTTGCTGAACTTGAGGCTCTTGTGGAGTTTGAGGCTGCGGTGCAGGTGGCGCGACTTGCTGCGGTGCAGGCTCGGGTTCTGCAACGGCTTGCGGTGCTGTCGGTGTGGATTGCGGCAGCGGCTGTGTCGGCACACTGTGTACACCCTGCGGGCGGAACGCCATCATGCGCAGCAGTACCATTTCAAACCCGGCGCGCATATCCGGCGACATCGGCAGGTCACGACGCCCCATCAGGGCGGTCTGATAAAAGAGCTGTACGTCTTCAGGCGGTAATTGCTGCGCCAGGGTCAGTATTTGTTGCTGATCCCCCCGGCTGTTGTCCACGGCCTCCGGCAAAGCCTGTGCAATGGCAATACGATGCAGCGAGGACAGCAACTCGGCCAGAGCACCACTGTAATCCGGCGCATGCTCCGACAACTCATCAACCGCCTGCAAGACCGCCTGCCCCTGACCGGAGACCAGTGCTTCGAGCACCCGGTAGACCAGATTTTGGTCGATGGTGCCCAGCATGGAACGCACTTCACTTTCAGCAACCTTGCCACCGCCAAAGGCAATGGCCTGGTCCGCCAGACTCATGGCATCGCGCATACTGCCATCGGCAGCGCGGCCCAACTGCCACAGTGCAGATTCTTCAAACGGCACCATCTCTTGCTCAAGCACGTACTGGAGGTGCCCGACGATGCGTTCGGGGTCCATATTCTTCAAATGGAATTGCAGACAGCGAGACAGGATCGTCACCGGCAACTTTTGCGGATCAGTCGTAGCCAGCAGGAATTTCACATGGGGTGGCGGCTCTTCCAACGTCTTCAACAGCGCATTAAAACTGTGGCTGGAGAGCATGTGCACCTCATCGATCAAGTACACCTTGTAGCGCCCACGGGTCGGCGCATATTGAACGTTTTCCAATAGCTCGCGGGTATCTTCAACCTTGGTACGCGAGGCCGCATCCACTTCGATCAGATCAACGAAACGTCCCTCAGCGATTTCAACACAGGCGCCGCACTGGCCGCAGGGCTCAGAGCTGACGCCAGATTCACAATTCAGGCATTTGGCCAGGATGCGAGCGATGGTGGTCTTCCCCACCCCGCGAGTGCCGGTAAACAAATAGGCATGATGCAGACGATTGTGATCCAGCGCGTTCACCAGCGCTTGCAGCACGTGCTGCTGTCCAACCAGCTCACGGAAAGTCCGCGGACGCCATTTTCGGGCAAGAACTTGATAGCTCATGGAGGTTGGGGGTTCCTTGTCTGTCATCAGAATGTACGTATCGGATCAGCGATTATATCGACTGATGCTGCCGGTGGCGAGCTACCCACGGAAGAGAACAGTAATAGACCGATATATAGAAGAAAGAATAAAGTACGGAAGAAAAAACAGAGGAGTTTCGCAGAAATTGGGTGGCGGCTCAGACCAGCCACACCCCGGCACATGAACTCACTGCTACCGTTGCTCCCTTCCGGGCCTGGCGGAGTTCACAGCTAATCATTGCGAGGGGACCAGAAAGAGCCACCATTGCGAAACGCGGGCGATTATTCCTTTTTCAGCGAGGGATTGCAAGCCGCGGAGACGTAAAGTTGAAGGATGAACTGTTTAAATCTATCTTTCCTTCGCTCAATAAAAAAGGGCCCACCCTTGCGGGTAAGCCCTTTTTATTAAATGGCGGAGAGGGAGGGATTCGAACCCTCGAAGCCTTGCGACTTACACACTTTCCAGGCGTGCTCCTTCGACCACTCGGACACCTCTCCAGCTGCTGAAATGGCAGATTAATCACAACCCTGCTTCAGCGAGGGCGGTACAATACACAAATGATTTCTGAAAGGCAATCTCATTTAGCCGGCCACGGGTGAAAAAAATCTGCCGGGTCAGGCTTGGGGGCTGTCTTCAAGGGAGCGGAGCGCGTCCCAAGGTAGATAAAGCCGATAATCTGCTCGCCTTCTTCCAAGCCAAGGCCCTGCTTAACCTCCGGATGCTCAGCCATGGCACCGCTGCGCCAGTAGGCACCCACACCCACAGCAAAAGCGCCATTGATCAGGTTTTGAGCAGCAGCGCCCGTGGCCAATATCTGCTCGATGTGCGGTACCTTGGGGTGCTCGATTTTTTTGGCGATGGCCACAATCACCAGCGGCGCACGAAGAGGCATCTTCCGAAAACGCTCACGCTGCACATCACTCAAATTCGGGTCATCTTGCAAAGCCGCCTTGGCGTAGAGTTCACCCAGACGTTCAAGCCCCTCGCCTTCGACCTCCAGAAATCGCCACGGCTGCAAGTTACCGTGATCTGCAGCGCGCAAGGCGGCGCGGTACATCACCTCGCGTTGCTCAGCTGTCGGTGCCGGTTCTGTCAACTTGCCGCAGGAGACGCGGTTTAACAATAATTCTGTGGCTTCCATGATAAGCGTCCTAACATCAGTAAATTGCACAGAGCCAGAATTTAACCCACCGATCCTCTGCGCCTATGGGCGGCCATTTTAACCACTCACCCACTCCCTGACCACCAGGACGCCTTTCCTGCAAAACTGGCCTATAGTTGAAGAAGCTGAACTGAAGAACCTGAGTTGAAGAATCTGATTTGAAGAACCTAGGCTGAAGAACTTGTTCACTGAAGAGCCCTGAGGCCAAACAGCCCTAAATCATTCACCTTCCGATGAGTAGACATCATGCGCTGGAAAGGTAGACGACAAAGCAGCAATGTAGAGGATCGACGCGGTGAATCCAGCGGTTATTCCGCGGCCGGTACGGGCGCAGGCGCCGCCATGCTGTTTCGCTTTATCCCTCGCATGCTTGGCAGCAAATCGGGCCGAGTGATCCTGATCGTCGGCATTCTGGTTATCGTCGGCAGTCGCTTCTTCGGCATTGATTTATTGCCTTTTCTGCTCGGCGGAGGCAGCCCTGCAGTCACTCAAAACAGCCGTGAGCCGACCCCCGAAGAACAGGAACTCAGTCAGTTCGTCGCGGTTGTACTTGCAGACACAGAAGACACCTGGAACAGCATCTTTCAATCACAGGGACAACAATACCAAGAACCTTCACTGGTCTTGTTTTCCGGCAGCGTCCGATCGGCTTGCGGTCAAGCCAGTGCTGCCGTCGGCCCGTTTTACTGCCCCGCCGACCGGCAGGTCTATCTGGATTTGTCATTCTTTCAAGACCTCAAAAGCCGTTATGGCGCGCCAGGTGATTTTGCTCAGGCGTACGTCATTGCTCACGAAGTCGGTCATCACGTCCAAACCTTACTGGGGATTAGCAACCAGGTCAGACAAGCCGGACAAGGGAAAAGCAAGGCTGAAGTGAACGCCCTGTCCGTTCGTCAAGAGCTGCAGGCCGACTGCTTCGCCGGTGTCTGGGGGCACAGTGCCCAACAAGAACAACTGCTGGATCCCGGCGATCTCAAAGAAGCCCTGACGGCCGCCACCGCCATTGGCGATGACCGTCTGCAGAAACAGGCTGGCGGGCAGGTGGTGCCTGACAGCTTCACCCACGGCTCATCCGAACAGCGTGTTCGCTGGTTTCGCAAAGGCTTTGACTCCGGCGACCTCAACAACTGCAACACCTTCGCAGCGCAGCAGTTATAGGGCTTTCGGTTGCGGCAGTTATAGGACTTTTATAGGACTTTCAGTTAGAAACACACAACCTCCAGCTTAGCGCCCAACGAAATCTATATCTAAAAATATATTTCGAATAACGATAAGAAAGATTTCTGCCTACTTCCGCCTGAAAAATTAACACTATCGTCTTTGTGAAACCGGCCGATAGCGGTAGTTCAACCAATTGTTCTGGGAGGAGCAACTTGATATGCAGGTTTCACATTGGGTAATTTTTGGCGTTATAGAGCTGATCGGGTTATTAATCCTGATTTGCCTGTATCTGCTGATGCACACCCGCAGCCTCAAACAATTGGTGATACGTTTGCAGTCGCGACTTAAACGCGTGGCATTCGATCTGAAATCGACCCGCCAGGCCAGTAACGATCCGGTCTCAGAAAGCTCTTCTGCCGAAGACACAGACAGTGAAGAGGCAGACAACGAAGACGCAAGCGCAGACACTCCTCTTGAAGAAATGGATGCTGAAAGCCTTCGCCAGGCCCTGTCAGACAGCAGGCGTCGAGTCGAAAACCTGGAACAGTTTAAGACGCTATTCTTTGAGCTGGAGGAAAAGTGGCAAAACGCCCAGGATCAGGCGCAGGAATACCACCTCAAGATCACCGATCTGACCGCAGACATAGACCAGAAAGACGAATTGGACACCTTACTGCAGGGCTATCAGTCCGCATACGACGATTTCAGCCAATCGCTACAACAGCCAGGTCAAACAACAACGAATCAGCTTGATGCAGCCCCCTCCGCCGACCATGAAAGCCCACCACAGCTGGCTTCTGACGAACTGGAACGCCTCAAGTCCATCGCCAGCAATCAACACAATCTAATCAGTGAACTGCAGCAGCGACTTGCTGTGGCTTATTCGAGTGCTGATAAGGAAGCACTGATCAACGACCTGAAAACCCAGCTGGACCAGCAGCTGCGCTACCTGAGCGAATCGGAAACCTGCGTTAAATTGATGGAGAGAGAACTGAACGACGCTCACGAACAAATCACCAAGCTAAAATCACACTTAACCAGTCGCGATCACCAATTGCGCCACGACAAGGAAGAGAATCACGACTTACACCGCAAACTGGCCAACCAGGAAGGGGAACACGAGCAAAAGAACCAAGCCATTCAGAGGCTAAAACAAGAAAATGAACAACTGGTTATGCAAATGCAAACCAGCCTGGATGGCGGACCGTCCAATGAAAGCGATGATTTCGACAAAGAAATGAGCCGACTGCAAAGCGAATACAGCAGCCTTGAACACCGATACACAGAACTGGAAAGTAAATATCTGGCTCTCAGAATGAAAGCCTAATTATGAAGGTCTAATAGAGACAGAATGAAAGCTTGGTAAGTAACCGAAGGGCCTAAGACAAATCGTTAGCTTTAGCTTTTTAGCTATAAGAATGCCTGATTCCATTAGCTATACGACTAACAAGACCCCAAAAGACGGTTTTTGCGCCAAAAAAATGGCGATGCAGCGGTAAACCCTACACACAAGGTTAGACAAAGCTTGCTAAAAACCCTAACATCGAACCTTATGCCGAAGAAATGGGTGTCTTCGACCTGCTTCGCAAAACCCAGGAAAATAATGCCTCGCAATTACTGCCAGGTGGGTTTCTGCCAACCAGATGGTTTCTGCATCTCTCACTGAGCAGAAACCGTTGTGCAAAGGATATTGCAAACGAACTCAGAAAAAAGAGTACAACCACTCATTTTGAGCGGTCAAAATATCAACTCAGCCATTTTTGGTAGGAGCAGACGCCAACCTCACGGTAGGCAGAGTCACAGCAATGACAGACGACCCTAACGCCCAGATGGATTCTGTAAAGTCGCAGTACTATTTCAGAGCATTAATATGCTTTGCGGCATCTGGCACCCTGGCGTCTCAGCTCAACCTCAGCAACATTGATTTCTTCAAAGCTGGCACTATTCTTTTCAGCCTGATTTATATTTACGTAGCCTACCGTATCTGTCGGCAGGTGGGCGCCGAACGCCTGCCCGAGGTTGTGCGCTGGCTGGGTTGCGCTGATTCCATGCTGCTCGGGTTTATTCTGGCCCTCTCCAGTTTCAGCCTGCTTCCCACTCTACTGTTTGTCACCATGGTCCAGTTCAATGCCCTGCTCAACGGTGGCGGAAAAAAGTGGGCTCATGACAACCTGGCCATGACGGCAGGTATCGCGCTGGGCCTGGTGGTGTACCAGCCCCAGTGGATTCTGTCGTCGCAACTGAGCATCAGCTTTGCCAGCCTGATTGGTATTCTCACCTATTTTTGCGCCTCGGCTTTTTACACCTACAGTCAGATTGCCGGCCTGCGCAAACAAACCGATCTACTGAATCGCGAGAAGAACACCTTCAAGATCCGCGCTTACAAGCTCTCCCGCTACATCAGCCCGCCGGTGTGGTCTGCCATCAATGAAGGGCGCGACAGCACCCTGCAAACCGAGCGCAAGCGCCTCACCATCTTCTTCTCCGACATCAAGGATTTCAGCCAGCTGTCGGAAGAAATGGAAGCCGAAGCTCTGACCGAGATCCTCAACACCTACCTCAAAGAGATGTCGATGATCGTCAGCCAGTATGGCGGCACCATCGACAAATTCATGGGCGATGGGATTATGGTGATCTTTGGTGACAATCAGAGCAAAGGCATCAAGAACGACACTGTGCAGTGCGTATCCATGGCTCTCGCCATGCGCAAGAAGATGAAAGTGCTGCAAAAGCAGTGGCAGGATCAGGGGATTAAGCGCCCCATGCAGATCCGTATGGGGATCAACACCGGCTACTGCACCGTCGGTACGTTCGGTACATCCCACCACCTGGATTACACCGTACTGGGTACCCACGTGAATCTGGCGAGCCGCCTGGAATCAGCCGCTTCGCCGGATGAGATTCTGGTCACCCATGAAACCTGGTCACTGTGTCGCGAAACCATTATGTGTCGTGATAAAGGTGAAATCGGCGTGAAAGGTTTCAGCCACCCCATCAAAGTTTACAGCGTGGTGGGATTACGCAAGGATCTGGGCAAAAACCAGAACTATTTCGAACACAGCCTGGACGGCTTTTCCATGCATTTGGATATGGATAAAGTTCGGAACTACGACCGTGAACGGGCCATCAAGGCACTGGAAGCGGCTGCCGACGCCCTGAAAGACAAGGTTATCTAGCCTCTCTCCCATCCTGATCACTGCTGCTCCGGCACTCTGCGCAGCACAGCACCCGATCCAGCTGTTCTTATTTCACACAACCTGTCTGTTCTTACCCGGCAGCTGTCTATTGCTTACCGGGCAACTCTTGCTTGGCCAACCCTACTGCCTAACCGCCCCTACTGCCTGACCAACCTTACTTCCATCGGTCCTTCCGAGCCATTGGTGCGGTAAGGATTGATATCCAGTCCGCCGCGGCGGGTATAGCGTGCATAGACTGTCAGAGCTTCCGGCTGGCAGCGCTCCTGGATTTCCAGAAACATGCGCTCGACGCAATGCTCGTGAAAATCCTGATGCTCGCGAAACGAAATAATGTACTTCAGCAGCGAGGCTCGATCAATCTGAGCGCCACGGTACTGCACAAACACGCTGGCCCAATCAGGCTGTCCAGTGACCGGACAATTACTCTTAAGCAGGTTGCTGTACAGTGATTCACTGACAATCTTTTCCGGCTTATGCAGTGTCAGGAGATCCGGGCTGGGTGAATAGCAGTCGATCTTGACCGGCTCATCGTCAATGCATTCGCCCGTAAAGTGCCCCAGCCCTTCCAGCGCAACCCCCTGAAGAGGCTTCAAACGCACCATAACCGTTGCGCCAGCAGCACTCGACAGGTCGGATTCCAGCGTTTGGGCAACGCTTTGAACATCTGAAAATGCAGTCTGATTGAACGAATTCAGGTACAACTTAAAAGATTTCGACTCGATAATCGCCGGACTGTTGGCCGGGACTTCAAATTCGGCAATGGCCACCACAGGCTTGCCATCATTATTGAGCCAGGAGATCTCATAAGCCGTCCAGATATCCACTCCGCGAAACGGCAGCGAACCCGGCTTGATACCCAGCTCGCGACGGGACTGCTGCCGCGGAATCGGGCACAACAGCGACGGACTGTAAACGGAAACATACTCTGTGTTCTTGCCCAGCAGGGTTCCCTGATGAGGGTCTGTACCAGCCATATTCAATACCTGTGACGCTTATTCACTAATTCAATGCGCATAAAACGCTGTTTTTCTGCCGCAACCTTCATGCCCTAAAAGGCAACCCATCACGCCCGCAGACGTTTGCCGGTTTTCAACAGGTGCAGGCAATAGGCGGTTAACGCCGCAATAAACACCAACACACCCACAAAGGCAAAACCAATATTAATGTCCGACACCCCCAAGACCCCATAGCGGAAGGCATTCACCATATAGAGTACGGGGTTCAGCTGCGATACCCCCTGCCAGAACTCGGGCAACAAACTGATGGAATAGAAGACGCCTCCCAGATAAGTCAAAGGAGTCAAGACAAAGGTCGGGATGATCGAGATATCATCAAACGAGTTGGCGTAGACGGCATTCACAAACCCCATCAGCGAGAACAGCACTGAAGTCAGCAAAACAATCGCCACCGTGATACCGAAATGCTGGATGTGCAAACGGGTAAACAGCAGCGACACTACGGTCACAATCAGTCCGACCATCAGCCCCCGGGCCACGCCACCGCAAATGTATCCCAGTAAAATGATGTAATTGGGTGTCGGCGACACCAGCAACTCCTCGACATTGTGCTGAAACTTGGCACTGTAAAAAGACGACACCACATTGGAATAGGAGTTGGTGATCACCGACATCATGATCAACCCCGGCACCACAAACGCCATGTAATTGAAGCCACCCATCTCACCAATGCGAGAACCGATGAGGGTTCCGAAAATCACAAAGTACAACGCCATTGTAATCACTGGCGGCACCAGAGTTTGCACCCAGATGCGCATAAAGCGGTGAATTTCTTTGCGGATAATGGTGGTTAATGCAATCCACTGTTCCTGCGGACTCATGCCTTCACCTCCACTTTATCCGCTTGGACTGAACTATCGACTTTATCTGCATTGCCATTGACCAGGGAGACAAACAGCTCTTCCAGACGATTGGACTTGTTTCTCATACTGACCACATGCACTCCACTTCGGGTGAGGGATTCAAAGACCTCATTGAGGGACCCCCCTTTTTCCACTTCGATTTCCAGACTGTGCTCTTCGACCAGCTTGAGCTGATAGCCTTCCACTTCCGGCGCACGGGTCAGTGCCTCGCGGGTATCCAGTACGAACACCTCCTTGTTCAGTGTCTTCAACAGCGCCTTAATGCTGGTATTTTCCACGATATTGCCCTTATCAATAATGGCAATGTTCCGGCACAGGCTTTCGGCCTCTTCCAGATAGTGGGTGGTCAGAATAATGGTGGTGCCTTTGGCATTGATATCCTGCAGGAATTCCCACATGGAGCGACGCAGTTCGATATCCACACCAGCCGTTGGCTCATCCAGAATCAATAGGCGGGGCTCATGCACCAGCGCACGGGCAATCATCAAACGGCGCTTCATTCCGCCGGACAGCATCCTCGCCGGCGTGTGACGTTTATCCCACAGCCCCAACTGCTTGAGGTATTTATCGGCCCGCTCTTCCGCCAAAGATTTTTTCAAGCCGTAGTAGCCGGCCTGATTCACAACGATGCTGCGCACCTGCTCAAACTGCGAAAAGTTGAACTCCTGAGGCACAATGCCCAGCTGTTTTTTGGCAGTGGCAAAATCCGTATCAATGTCATGACCAAAGATGGAAACCTTTCCACCGCTTTTTGTCACCAGAGAGCAGATCACACCGATGGTGGTGGACTTGCCGGCACCATTGGGACCCAGCAATGCAAAGAAGTCGCCCTCTTTCACCTCCAGATCAATGCCCTTCAGTGCTTCAAAACCATTGTCGTAGGTTTTGGTCAGCTGCTTGATTGATAACGCCACACTCATATGTATCCACCTGAATTAATGCTTGTCGCTCAACGCCCTATGGCTTCTTGCCAGTCAATATTGGGGTAGAATGGCAGAATTAAAGATGAGGAACCCCATGAAGAACCAATACGTCCAGTTTCATCGCAACCTGCTACAGGCACTACAGCAAGCTGCGGCCCAAGCCATGCCAGTCAACGAACTCAGTGAAGAGGATCAGACCCTGTTGTCTCAACTTGACCTGCTGGCCAACAGTAAAGCCTTTGACGAAACATTTATCGCCACCGGCCAGCAGGCGCTGTGCCGCATTGTGGCGGCTTACCCGAATCTGGCTCCGCAGGTATCGAGAGATCTGTTCTGGCTGTTTGGAGGCGACTGCCTGCACTACATGCCGGATGAGGAAATCTCCCTCTACCAGCAATTAGACGAACTGCGCTTTGAGGCGGAGAATGATAACACCGATTTCGATTACGAAAAGCAAAGAGCCCGAATTCTCGGTCTTCACTGAACTCTCGGCTTTCACCAAAGAGGCCAGGCAAGCGTAGAAAAAGTCATCAACAAGTGGCTACCGGAGAATCCAGCAGCCATCATTCGGACGGTTTTCGCGATTGATCTTCAAGCGATTGATCTTCAAGCGATTGCTCACCGCGATGCTCCAGAGAGTCCCGGATAGCGCGCTCGTAACTGAGCGCCTCTCCCGGAGAATTTGGATAGATGTGCACACCTGTGAGCGTGATTGCCCCCTGATCTCGCCTACCCTGCAACCAGCTCATCAGCCAGACACAGAAAATCGCCACCGCGAGAGAGCCACCGGCAATATACAAGCTCAAGCGGCCATAATCCGGCCAAATTCGAGTCGCACTGCTGGCCTCGGCGATCACAGATACCTGCGCCTGACGATCAAACTGGCGAGCGTCCAGCTGTGCCAGCCGGGTTTGAGTGTCCCGACTCAACTGCTCCAACTCAGCCAGATCCGTCACCAAAGCCTCATGCTCGGCAAACACCGCGGTAATTTCCCTCGCCTCCGCTTTGCGTGCGGCAAACTCTTCGCGCAAATTCTCCGCCACTCGTTGCGCCCGCTCGTACTCCTGCTGCGCCTCTTGCAGGGCACGCCCCGAACCCGTTGCTTTTATCCGTCGAAGCTCCTCTTCCAGAGCTTCAACCTCTTCCGGGATCTCTCTCAGCTCGGGCTTCAGATTGATGTAATCTCGGGTGTAACGCTGCTCAAGTACCGCCAGCCTGGCTCTCTGGGCACTTAACCGATTCTGCAGATCATTCACATAATCCACCTGGCTGGGTGCAATCAGCAGCTTTCCCTGATTCCCGGCCGCCTGCGCTTCTTGCAGCTGCGAGCGGGCCTTAACTTCGGCTTCCATGGCGGTATTCAACGAAGCATTCAGACCGCGCAATCGCGACAGAGCCTCGTTTTCCTCACGCTCCGCCGAAACAATATTGTGCTCCTCCCGATAGGCATTTAGAGCCGCACGCGCAGCCTGAACCTTTTTCGATATCTGATCCAGCTCCTGCTCAATCGAGACTTTGGTCTGCTGCACATTGCGCCTGACATCATCAGCCCGCATGTCCAGATACTCTTGAACCCAATGACCGACCAGTACCGGCAAGAATTCCTGCTCGGCACCCTCTGCGGCTAAATCCATCAGATTTGTCTCTTCCACCGGCTCCGCACGAAGCATCAACTGAAGATCTTCAACCGAGCGAGCAGCCTTACCCGTGGACTCAGCAATACGCTGCGACGTCAGGCTCAACAATTGCTCACTGAGGAGTATTTCCCGCTGAATCGCCACTTGCTGAACATCCGCGTCACCGCTCTCCTGATCAATGGCTACCGGCGCAGAAATCAGCAGTGTCGCACTGCTGCGGTAAATCGGACTGAGCAACAACAAAGCGGCAAAGCCAACCCCAAGGCAAAGCCCTAAAACAATCGCAAACACCTTGATTCGCTGGGACTGACCGCCACCGGCTTGAGCATATCCGCGCGCTCCGACTGACTGCCCCTCTTGATATGCAGCATATTTTTCCATAAACGTGCCCAAAACAGACTGGAAAGAGGCGCAACGTCGTCAAACCGGATCTATAAGATTCTAACGACAACAGCCCCGAATGCAGAGAGTGTAGTCGAATATCTCAAGTAAAGACTGTGTTATAAAACGAGTGAAAGAGCAGAAGAGAAGCGAATCACAAGATACATGAGAATATGGCGCAGGCAATAAGATTAGGCGACAGGGATGTCGCGAATGAAACGAGACGCAGGCTCGTTTACCGCCCCTCTACTGGCAACAACCAGATTCCGAGGCGATAAATTCAATACTGCAAACATGATACGAATTTGGAGCGGGATAAAAAGACAGGAAGTCGCGACCCCAACCTTGGCAAGGTTGTGCTCTACCAACTGAGCTATTCCCGCATAAAGCCACCACAGATGTGATAGCTTGAAGATGGCGTCCCCTAGGGGAGTCGAACCCCTGTTACCGCCGTGAAAGGGCGGTGTCCTAGGCCTCTAGACGAAGGGGACAGAAACTGTACCGGCAAGAACCGGAAAATTTCTTTCCTAGGAAAGAAAAGCCGCAGACAGTATCTGCGGCTTTAAATTTGGAGCGGGAAACGAGACTCGAACTCGCGACCCCAACCTTGGCAAGGTTGTGCTCTACCAACTGAGCTATTCCCGCAATGGCGTCCCCAAGGGGAGTCGAACCCCTGTTACCGCCGTGAAAGGGCGGTGTCCTAGGCCTCTAGACGATGGGGACCCTGGACCTTCTTAAGCAACCCTACATGGCGTCGTCTTCAGAAGTGGGGCGCATTCTAAGTAGAGGCGGCACACCTGTCAATATACTTGTGCCATTTTTTTCAGTTTTTATACAAGGACTTAGGCCTTTCTGCCTGAAAGACAGGAAACGATACAAGCAAGACTGAAAAGCTCCGCCTCAACACTGATGCCAACCGTCGAAACCTGAAATCACTCCTCCGGTCGGCCCACTAAGCCCAACTAGATACTTTTAGGGAATTAATCGGTAAGCTGGCATCAAAATCATCATTAATAGTCATTTAGGCGTCATGCGACGGACTTGGGAAGTTGTTCGTGAGTTTTTCACTCGATAAATTCATGTCTTCCTGAAACAGGCCGATAGAGTAACAAAGTTTCATCATTAACAGGTGCAGAGCACATGTCTTCTACCGCTATTATTGCCATCATCGTCACCGTCCTGGTGATTCTGGTTGCCTACGCGTTCATTTCTCAAACTATCGAGCGCAAACGTAAACAGCGCCAACGGCAGTTAACGGCCAGCAAGTTGCGGGTCAGAGACTTCAAATACATGGTCAGCGGCTTTCCTCCCGGTTTCCTGCCCAAAGAGCTGAACCTGCTGGTTTATCAAAGTCTGGTGGATGCCTGTGAAAAGCTGACTGAACTCGAGCCCAAGGTAAAAACTCACGTTGAAGAACTGACGCTGCTCAGTAAACAACTCAACGAAGCCAAACAGCGCCCCGCCACTCAAAAACGCACCCCTCTGAAAACCCCTCAACAGGTCAAAGAAGCCCAATCACTACTGCAAGCTCTGAACAGCTATATTGCGCAACTGCAAAAGCTGGGCAAAATCACCGAAGCGCAAATGCAGCAATTTACCGCACAGATCAAACGTCTCGTGGTAGAAATCACCGTCGACAATTACATTCTCAACGCCAAACAAGCGGCGAGCGGTGAAAAAGAGCGATTGGCTATCCACTTTTACACCTTGGCCAAAAAATTACTGGCCAAAGAAAGCCGTGAAGTGAATTATCAGCCACAGATTGTGAAACTGAATGACGTCATTGCCAAGCTGGAACAACAAGTGGCTCAGCAGAGCCCCCAACGTGATCGGGCCAAACCTGGGGATGAACAATCCAACACGGAATGGGAAGAGTTCGAAGCTGACGTTAACTGGAAGAAAAAAGCCGTATACGATTAAATTTTGTACAGCCGAGCCACTACAGCGAATGGCTATCAGCCGTGAAAGAGATGATGCGGCTGATTTCCGCCAGCGGCCTTCCGCTTTCAGCGTGCCATTGATTGAAGGCTTCCTGTACCTTCTGCAAATCCCGCTTGCTGGTTGGCAATTTGTCGACCACACCCTCCGCCTTCAGCACATTCACCACATCATCCGTCAGCAAAAAGCTGTCCTTGCCGACCATCCGTAAAAAACGCGATGCCGACTGACCACCCAGTTGAGTCCCCTGCTTTTTCATCAGCGTCCACAGATCAACAATGTGCTCCACTGGCCAGTCGGCAATCATGGTTCCGAAAGATGAATACTCTCTGGACACATCCAGTACCCAGATGGCATTGGCCCGAACCGCTTTGATCTTGCCAAAGTGACGAATAATACGGGGCTCGTGGGTCAAAGCCTCCAATTATTCATCCGACATCATAGCCACTCGATAGGGATCAAAGCCGAAATACACCTCCTCAAACGCCGGCCACTTGCCATCCACCATAGAATGCTTCAAGCCTGCCCGGAATATTCTTCGGCTGATATCCGACAGATAGCGATCATCAGAAAGCTGCTTCAGTTGAGACGGAGAGCGCAGCACAGGAAGATTGGCTTCAACCGCGGCCTCGCCCCCCTTGTGCAGAACGGCTGTTTCATAAATAGAGCGAAAAGATCTCATCTGTTTTGCCTATGACTCACCACCGTCCGTGGGATCCAGCTTCACCGAGGCCGAGTTGATGCAGTAGCGCAGCCCGGTAGGTGCCGGACCATCCGGAAAAACGTGCCCCAGATGGCAGCCGCACTGACTGCAGGTCACTTCCGTGCGAATCATGCCGTGGCTGACATCGCGCTCTTCGGTGATCGCTTCGTCCGCCAGCGGTTGATAGAAGCTGGGCCAGCCACAGCCTGCGTCAAACTTGGTGTCTGACTCAAACAGGGGCTCTCCACAGCACCGACACAAGTACTGCCCCGGTGTCGTCGTCTGCCAGTATTCTCCTGTAAACGGTCTCTCTGTGCCTTTCTCACGACAGACGTGATACTGCTCAGGAGTCAGTTTGTCCCTCCAGGTTTCGTTTTGACGGAGGCCATCGTTTTTTTCGGGGTGATCTGACATAATTCTTTCCGTTTATTCCTAATGACTTAAGGCGGCTTTCTGAGTAGCATCTCGGCTCAGTAGCATCTGGACTCAGTAGCATCTCAGCTTAGCAGATTCCGGGCTCCGTTCTGTGACAGGGACAGGCCTGACCGGATCTGGCGACCTGACGACCGCGACAACTGGCAGACTGAACAGACAATATCAGCCGGTAGCCGGCCTTAACTAAATTTCCGTTGACCGCACGATGGTAATGCAAATGTACAGCATTGAAAAATCTCACAAACTGGATGATGTCTGTTACGACATCCGTGGACCCGTTCTGGAACACGCCAATCGCCTGGAAGAAGAAGGCCATAGAGTTCTAAAACTGAACATCGGCAACCCGGCACCGTTTGGCTTTAATGCCCCTGATGAAATCATTCAGGACGTCATCGCCAACCTGCGCAATGCGCAGGGTTACTGTGAGTCGCACGGTCTGTTTTCTGCCCGCAAGGCAATCATGCAGGAATGTCAGCAATTGCAGGTACCGGGTGTCGAAATCAACGATATCTTTCTCGGTAACGGAGTCAGTGAACTGATCGTCATGTCAATGCAGGCACTGCTGAACGACGGTGACGAGATGTTGATCCCCGCACCGGACTATCCTTTGTGGACCGCGGCCGTCAACCTGGCCGGCGGCAACCCCGTCCACTATCTGTGCGACGAGCAAGCGGACTGGTTTCCGGATATTGAAGATATCCGCTCCAAGATTACCGACAAAACCCGCGGCATCGTGGTCATCAACCCCAACAACCCGACTGGCGCGGTTTACAGCGAAGCGCTGTTGGAACAAATCGTAGAGTTGGCCAGAGAAAAGAACCTGATTATTTTTGCCGACGAAATCTACAGCAAAATTCTCTACGATGACGCTGAGTTTGTACCCATGGGCCGCCTGGCCGAGGATGTGCTGTGCATCAGCTTTAACGGCCTCTCCAAAACCTATCGACTGGCCGGCTTCCGTTCCGGCTGGATGGTCATCAGCGGCGCCAAGCAGCGAGCCAAAGGCTTTATTGAAGGCCTTGAGATGCTCTCATCCATGCGTTTGTGCGCCAACGTACCGTCCATGTACGCCATCCAAACGGCACTGGGAGGCTACCAGAGCATCAATGAATTGATCCGTCCCGGCGGTCGTTTGCGGGAACAGCGGGATATGGCCTGGAATAAGATCAATGACATTCCGGGTGTCAGCTGCGTGAAACCGAAAGGTGCCATGTATCTGTTCCCGAAGATTGATCTGGACATGCACAAAATCCACAACGATCAGCAACTGGTGCAGGACTTTTTGATTCAGGAAAAAATTCTGCTGGTCGAGGGAACCGCGTTTAATTGGAAAAAC
Organism: Pseudomaricurvus sp.; assembly: GCF_965662505.1. Taxonomy (NCBI): domain Bacteria; kingdom Pseudomonadati; phylum Pseudomonadota; class Gammaproteobacteria; order Cellvibrionales; family Cellvibrionaceae; genus Pseudomaricurvus; species Pseudomaricurvus sp. The sequence goes on from NZ_CBFIHX010000012.1 coordinate 23,332, forward strand.
CCGGATCACTTCCGCATAGTATTCCTGCCTCGCGCGGATGAAATTGAAATGGCCATCGACCGCTTTGCGACCTTCATGGATCGCTATTCTCAATAGCTGTTCTCAATAGCTATCTCTATAACAGTCGGGAGTGGGCCGTGGGTGATATCCATATTGATGATTTCTACAAAGATGCCGGAAAGATACTGGTGCAGCTGTACCGGTCTTTTCCACGCAAAAATTTGTTACTGGTAGAAGACATCAGTGGACCGGACACACCGGACGAATACGGTCTGCACAGCGAACGGCACCAATCCTGTTTTGGTGCCGCCATCTGGCTGGCTGAATCCGGTTACTTAAGTTACGGTGAAACCATTCGCCAGGAAGGTATGGATCAAGTCATTCTGACCCATAAAGCGTTTACGCTGCTATCCTCCACGGCTACAGCACTGGTGACCGACATTGATCCTGAACTGCCCACCTCCGTGTTGGAAACCCAGCAAACCAATATCCATCAACTGCGGGAAGCCTTGCGAGCTGGCGATTCTCAACAGATCCGTCGCACCATGCACAATCTGTTTTTACAATCGACAAACCATTAACTCGAAAGGCCATTAAGCAGCCTTCCGAACAGTAGTTATCCTCTCCCTACCTTACCCAAGCCTACTCAGCTGCATGGTAACGGAAGTGCATCAATTTCAATTGCTGATCCGGATCGGCATCCGGGAAATCTTCCGACGGCATCAATCTGGCCACGAATTCACAGGCCGGACATTCCTCCTCAACCTGTTGCCGCAAAAAGTCCTCGCCCAGCTCGGGGGCATTCAAACACAGCAGTACATCACCACACGACACCATAAATTCCGGCAACCGACGTATTAACTTGCGGTAATCCTGACTGGCTATAAAACTGCCTCGCTGAAAACTGGGGGGATCAATAATCGCAATATCGTAGGGACCGGGACGACGGATGCGCCCCCAGGATTTGAGAATGTTTTCCTGCAGAAAACGAATCGGATCGGTGGGCAAGTTATTCAAGCGGTGATTCTCTCGCCCCTGATTTAAAGCCCCGCGACTCATATCGACATTGACCACCGATACCGCACCGGCCTGTTGTGCCACCACCGAAAAGGCACAGGTGTAGGAAAACAAATTAAGCACTCGCTTACCGTCTGCCCGCTGCTCCAGCCACTGACGACCGGGCTCCATATCCAGAAAAAAGCCCGTATTCTGGCGCCCGCCCAGTTGAATGGTAAAACGTGCGTCTCCCCGCTGAGCCCAAACTTCGTCAGGTGCACTCCCCCACACACACTCAGCCGGAGAATCTTGCAAATAACGACGCTGCACCATCACCGCTTGCAAAGCATGCGTCTGAGCAGCACGGATAACGTCATCAATCACCTGAGGCTCAAAAGCCACGTCGTCATGAGCTTTAAAAAACGTCAACCACAGCACCGGTGCGTAGAGGTCGACCGTCACCTGTTCGTAACCCGGGTAGATACAACCGCGTCCGTGAAAAAGGCGTCTTGAATCCATTGGAATTGACGGGGATTGCTGACTGGCCTCCCCCGAAACCAGTAAGGCTTGCTGCAGACGATCTGCCAGAATGCTCACTCAGACACACCCTCCATATCCGGTTGATCAAAGTGGGTACCCAACGGGTAGAGAATTTGGTCACGATATCCTGTAATCACCGGAATATACCCGCTCCAGGCGGCATCCAGATCCGGATCGTTACTGTCCATCAGCAACGGTCTGCCGGCTAGAGTCTTGATCTTGCTCTTGGTAGCCAGCACCCAAACATTGTCCCTGCCTACTCGTTTAAGAACCTCAGGAGTGAGCTGTTGGTTTCCACGGCCAATCAGAGAACCCTGCCCTCCCGTGATAGATAAAATGATAACCACCTTGCCATCGAAACCCTGTAATAGACCTTCCAGCTGCTGGCCCGACAGATCAGCAGCCACGATCTCTTCATTGCAGATTACATCAATCCCCAACAGCGTATTGGGCAGCTGCAATTCATCCATCAGCGCTCGCGGTGTGGTGCCGGCGCCGATCAGATAATAAACGTCTGGCTCAAGGCGCTCTCGCAGATCCGCGGCGATATCATCCAACACCAGCTCTTCTACTTCGCGACCACCGTCTTTGGTACTCTGCACAAAGTGACCGCATTCCGGCACCTGCACTTCTCCGTAAAAACGGCTCTTTACCACGCCCTCTCGAAACGCGGCCTCATCAATATCCCGAACTTCCTGCAACCGCAGATCCACCAGTTCGCCCGACATCATCGACAGCACCACCTCAGCGGCGCCCTCCGGCGAAATCGCAAAAACACCGGAATGCATTTTCACACCCGATGGAATCCCCAGCACCGGTAACTGTTCACCCACGGCAGCGCAGACGTCTCTGGCGGTTCCGTCACCGCCCACAAACAACAGCAGGTCAACACCCTCTTGCATCAACAGTCGCGCAGCCTGCTGAGTATCGTCAGCCTGACTCACCTGGTCTTCACAGGTAAAAACCACTGTAGGACAAAACCCCGCAGCCCGAGCTTCCGCTTCGCCCATCTGCCCGCTGCACGTCAGTACGGTCAACAATTCTCCCTGGGCCTGCTGAAGCTGCTTCAGACAGCGTTGAGCGCGCCCTGCCGCGCGGCGTTCGGCTCCTTCTGCCAACGCTTGCGCCACCAGTGAGCGGTCGTCACTGCCTTTCAGTCCTGCCGGACCACCAATACCCGCCCAGGGGTTGATGATCAAACCAAGTGTCAGAGGGTTCATTGCCATAGTCACAGAAGTCCCAGTTGGGCGGTTATACAGAAGGCGCGGATTCTACCAAATAACCCCCGCAGTGTCGGTGATGCCTAATTTCAAACTACGCCTAAATCCACCTAGGCCATAAACGCACAAATATGGAACACATTAGCCAGGGGAAAACTGTAACTAAGAATCACTATTGATAAACAGGCACTGGCTCTGTGCGATCCATGCACCGTCTTACCCCTCAGAAAAAATTCTGTTATAGCGCTGGGATTTTTATGCGTATTATTTCTAGAGAGCTGACACGAGTCACATTCAATCGCAGGATTTGCTGGCTATACTGAATAACAGATGAACGGGATGCGTCAGATCACGGTACCGCATGGCTGCTAATGCGACTTTAAGTAGATGTCATTGGTACGTGTCATAAAGTGGTTATATGTCATAAAACTGTCACGACGCAACTTTATAGTGGCCACCAATGAAAACGCAGGTATCTCATGTTTAATCGCAACCCACAATCAGAACCCCACGACGCCTCTGACGCCCAGGAAATTAACTTCTACGGTGCGGCTCTTGTTGATGATGAGGGTGTTGAGATTCCGATCACCGAGGAAATGGTAGAGCAGGCTCTATCTCACCCTCAAGGTTCAGTAGGGTCCGCTGGAGACGGCGAACTCTGATGGCGTTTCATTATTGTTAAACTCTCTCCTCTCATATTGTTAGGTCAAAACCTAAAGTCGCCAACAGTTTGTTGAGCGACTTTTTTTTGTCTGCAGGAAAAGCAACCGAAGACAGGTCAACCCGGAAGCAAGGAAACTCTCTGCGTTTGGGATAGCGCTTACGCAACCTATCAAAGCCATGAGCAAATGCCTCTGGAGATTGCAGACAGGCATCACTCATTAATTCAGTACGCATCCGCTGATCATCCCCCGCCACATCATAAGCACTCAGAATTGCCTGATTGATGAAGGCTTGCACATCTCCGGAAGCACTTATATCCAGAGAAATGTTTTGCGAGCCGCTGGTATCATGCCGTAACAACTGTGACGCGGATTCGGTGACCTCGCGACCCAGATGTCGACACAGGGCGCGGTAGATCATTGCCGTCCCTTCCACTTTGCCATCGTAGCTGTAACCCGCAACATGCGGGCTGGCCAAAGCGACTTCCCGCATTAGTTCAGTATCCAGGTTGGGCTCAGGCTCCCACACATCCAGCACAACCGTGAGATCGTCACGCTGTCCCATCACTCGCTTTAACGCCTGATTATCAACTGCAGGGCCACGCCCCGCATTAATCAGCAGGCAGTCTGACTTCAATTGACTGAGCCGGTTTTCATCCAGAAAGTGCCAGGTTGGATGCGGGCCTTCACGCGTAAAAGGAGTATGCATGCAGACCACATCGGCGTTCAGCACCTCGTCAAGACCCCGTAAATCGGCATTCTCTGCAGCGGTTAGAAACGGGTCGTAGCATACGACAGGCAAACCCAGCGCTTTCAGGCGGCGGTGCAAATGACCACCAACGTTGCCACAACCAACAATACCAAAACTGGCCTGTAACCAATCTGGTCTGACATTCGCCAACACGCTGAAAATATATTCTACCACCGAGTTGGCATTGCAGCCCGGTGCACTGTGATAAGCAATGCCCTGACTGTCGAGATAGTCCACATCCAGGTGATCAATCCCAATGGTACAGGTGCCGACAAACTGCACCCTGCTTCCTTTCAGCAAGGCTTCGTTAACAGGTGTGACTGAACGCACTAACAGCACATCAGCATCTACAACCTGATCAGCCGAGAGCGTTCTTCCCGGATAGGTAATCACTTTGCCCAAGGAGGAAAAAAACTGTTCCACAAAAGGGATATTTTCATCCGCAACAATTTTCAATCGGGTCATAGAACATCCATCACTTCAGATTCAACTGGCTCGTCAACGGCAACCATCTGAGCGTATTTTTTCATCAATCCGGAACCAAACCCCATTCGCAGACAAAAGTCCTCAAAAGCGGCAGTCGTTGTATGATCCAGTGACACACTGAGACTTGATGGAGTACCGCCTTCAGTCTGCCAGTCAATGTCCGTCACTATGTCTGCCAGACAACGGGACAAGACAATCTGCTCCGTATGATCCACCAGTTTTTCAGGCAGACCTTTTGCGCCTCGTATGGGCAACTTCGGCAGCTCCTCAATATGCTCAAAAAGCGCTTCAATCGATGGCTGCCATTGCAACAAAACTTGCGCTGTTTTTTGACCGATTCCCGGCACCCCGGGAATGTCATCCGACGTATCACCGACCAAAGCCAGATAGTCCGACAACTGTTCCGGCCAGACTCCGAACTTCTGGAAGATATCTTCACGATACAATCGCTGGTGCTGATTTTCATTCACGTAGTCCCACAGGCAATCCTGTGGCCGCAACAGCAACTGCCCCAGATCTTTGTCCCGCGTCAGAATGGCAACGCCGCGCTCATCTCCTGAACGCTTAATATCCTCCAGCAAGGTGCCTAATAAATCATCGGCCTCGTAGGTATCACTGGCAAAGCTCGCAATACCCAACAACTCCGTGACTTCACGGCAGGCGTTCAGTTGAAAAGCCAAAGCCTCATCCGGCAACGCTCGGCTGCACTTGTAATCGGGATAAAGTTCATTGCGGAAACAACTGCCGAGGCTCTCATCAAAACAGGCGGCCATCAATGACGGTCTTTGTCGTGTCAAAAAATTCAGCAGGAAGGCCGTGTAACCATAAACCGCGGCTGTGGGGTAACCCTCTTGCGAAAACCAGTTATCCGGCAATGAAAAGTAATAGCGAAAAATGTAGATGGACGCATCCAGCAAACAGATATCGGAGGATGACTCGTGTCCAGAAAAAGAGGCGTGAGTAGAACTTGTCATAGACTGATTCAAACTTAAAGTCCCTCGCGCGGGAAGTATTCAGGGGCTAGGGGTGTACACAATCCGGTGCGTGCAGCCAGAGCCTGAGCAAACTGATGGGCGCGTGGCGGAAGCCCTTCAGCACAAAATTGCTGCACTTGCTGAAAAATCGCGTCTTTAAAGGATTCACTGGCTCCCAGTTCCGCTTCCAGATTGTCCGCACTGACCCGAAAATCCCGGCCTGAAGCGATGGAAAAAATCCACTCCATAGCCTGTGGTCTAACCTCAACCCGCTCAAACAAAGTCTGCTGTTGCTCGTCGCGGCCGTCAGGCGCATACCAGTAACCGTAATCTTCCAACTTGCGACGCTCCGTTCCCGCCACGCACCAGTGAGCGATCTCATGCAAAGCACTGGCAGCATAATCCCGGGTGTAGATAATCTGGTGAAAATCATGATCGGTGGTTGCAGGTTGATACAACGGTTCCTCACCGCCACCCACCAAACGGGTGCGATAAGATTGCTCAAACACCTCGTGAAAAACACTTTCCAGCTCACGATGATTTAACGCTACTCGCTCAACCGGTGTTTCAAACGCACTCATGCCCCAGTCTCTTGCTTGGCATCAATGAGACCTGGAACGTCATCGAGGCACTGAGTTTGCGCCAGCACATCGTAATAACCTTCTGTTAAGTAGGGCTTTCCGGCCAGCAAATGCTCCAGGTACCAGCGCTCCGGTTTCAGGTCATCGCTGATCATTGCGCGATTGGCGATGTAGACCCAGGCCGGAATCGGCCCCTCGTCGGTGTGCACAAGATAGATCTCACGGCTGTACAAGCGCGGAGAGCCCTCAAACGGATCCATTTTGATGATCTCGTCAAGCTCCTTTAACTGATACAACACGCCTTCTACGCACCCATCCGGTGCGTAAACCACATTGGCGTAGGATCTGTGGGGGGCATCGGCAGCGCGTTTATTAAAAGCCAGTCCAAGCCCCTGAATTTTGCCAGATAGCGCCCGCTCAAAGCGCAATCCCCGCTCGATCATCCGATTGGCATTCATATTTGAGCCGTAGGCGAAATAATACTCAGACAAGCTGATACCCCTGTTATCGATAAAGATTATAAAAACGCACAATAAATTCACGTCAAAGTATTGTGCTTTTGAAAAACTGCATATACCTTATGTAGTGAAGGTGTAGTAAAGATACATCCGCCTCAACGATCTTCCCGTGAGCAGGCAGCTTGCCAACGCTTAAGGGGCAATTCTACCAGAGGCTTATTATGGAGGTGGTATTATGAAGACCTCAGTATCTGGCCACAACACGGATAACGTGGTCGATTTTTTCACCGGGCAGCCCTTTTCAGAACTGCAAAATTCACGCATTATCCGCCTTTCTCCGGAGCTCGACGGATTGGAGATGCTTTACTCCAACGAAGCAAGCCCCGATAAACTCTTCAGTCTGAAGATTCTCTGCTGGGCCCTGCGCGCCAATGGCGAAGTCGTAGGTCTGGTTCCCTGGTTGGACGATATAGTCGCCGCACCGGAGATTCAGGATCCCCTCAACGGCAAGTGGGAGGGTTATTACGACCCTGGTATTGATGAGATCTTCTACGAAGGCCCAATCCACAAGGTTGTCGAGCTCGAAACTGCCGCCGAGTATTACGACTTTCAGTGCGAAAACCCCAATGACGTCCTGCAGGAAGTGCCCGACACCATCGGTACTCACGCGGTTCTGTCAGACAACGGGTTTCACAGCATCACACTCACCGAAGTGGTTAGCTGGCGCCTGCATCACGATGGCACCGTGTGTGGCATGCTCGCGGATCCTCAGAAAATCGAGAATACGCCCGTATTGCCCGGTGACAGCTGCCTTTATCCCGCACAAAGCCGAGAAGAATTCCGTTATTTCTTTCAGCATCAGATTGCCAACAAACTGAAATCTGAAGATCCGGAAGCTCTGGCTGCTATTTCAACCCTTGTGGACGAAGTCTAAAAGCAAGCGGAAGAAATCGATAGGTGACGGATAAGATGTAAATCGCAGCCATTGGGGGGTGCCACCCCCTGATGCGCTCTCCCATCCCCGTCTAACTCTCCTATTCTCTTGAGACCCTCACCTCTTCTAACTCTCCCGCCCCCTCCTGCTTGACCCTGCTCAAATCACTACTTGTGGCTATTGTTCATAACTACTGCTCATGATTATTGTTCATAACTACTGCTCATGATTATTGTTCACAACGACTGCTTGCGTATCCAATAACGGTACTCTGCTTGTCCTTCATCGACAGTTTCCACACCTTGACCCAACAATTCATGTCCTAAAAACTGGCAAAATTTAGGAATATCACGCTCGGTTGAAGGATCTGTCGCAACGACTTTGAGAACATCCCCCTCCTGAGCGTCTCGCATGGCTTTATGTAGCATCATGACAGGCTCTGGGCAGGTTAGCCCTGTGGTATCGAGATAGGTGGCGTCTGGATATGCCGCATCGAGATTTTGGTCAAAGGTCTGTGTCATATTGGTAAAAGCTGCCTAAATTTATCCGGCATATAAAAACCCAATTGCTACACTTAAAGCAACTCGGAATGCCAAATATTCCAGAATATTTTCCAGCAAAGCCCAGCAACCCTTGATTGTTGTCAGTAGGGGATATGAATGATGATGGCAGTAAACACACCCGGCAAAGCCAGACCAGACCTGTTCAGTCGCGGGTCATTGGAGCTGACTTTCCGATTGCTCAGAGATCAAAACGCACACCTCGCACTCGAAATACAAAACCTGCTCCAGGGACAAAAAGCCGACAGCCAAACCATACGCCAAGCCTACTACGCAGATCAGCGTTTTCAGGGCAATTACCGCTTCCAGGAAGACCCGGCAGCCGATCACTTTTACGTGACTCTCAGCCCACAAAGCGTTGGCAAGGTGGTCGACACCTTGACCCGTCTGGGACAAGAGTTGCTTAACAGTACGACCAAAGGTAACGGCAAGCTGGTGGTGATTCGAACCTTGATGAAAGACTGGATGGATTTGGCCGAATGGATCATCTTACAAGTTGATACACCACCCACCCTGGCTGTTCACTAAACGCCCAAGCCCAAAGCGTAGAAGCTCAAGACTTTAAGACGCGGACTGGGCGTTAATAAACTCAGCAATAGCATCTGCCGCACTGATCAAATGCTGTTCATGAGTCAAACCGGAGCGAACCCGGGGTTTCAAATCATGATCGCCGTCTTCCAACCAACAGAGACTGATGGAATCCGATAGTTGATAATCTGCAACTTCTTCCTGTTTGCCCAAAGCATCGCGAGTGCCCTGCACGATCAATACCGGTGAAGCGAGATCTTTTAAATGTTCCGTACGGGTCTTTTCCGGTTTCGACGGCGGATGAAAAGGATAACCCAGACAAACACAGCCTTTCACCGGCGCCTCATCGACGATCATTGAGGCCATTCGCCCCCCCATGGATTTACCGCCAATAAACAGATTTTCCACAGAATGAAATTGCTCGATCACCGAATGCCAGTGATCCAACAGCACCGGCTGTCGATCCGGCGGACGTTTTTTCCCGCCATTGCGACGCTGCTGCATGTAAGGAAATTCAAACCGGATAACACCCACCCCCCGCTCAGCCAACAAACCGGAGATTTCCTCCATAAACGCACTGCCCATAGGCGCTCCCGCGCCATGGGCCAGTAACAAACAAGGGGACTCGGGTCCGGTTCTCAAATAGTCTGATGCACTCTCAGTATCATCAGTCATCCGGGTAAACATCCTGATTAAACCCGAAATCATCATCCTGAACCGCGGAGTTCTGCTTCACATTACCTTGCCGCACCATGCTATTTTCGGCGTTTTCAGGCACCTCACCATCCAGCAGCTGTTGATATTCCCGCTCGGCTTTATCCGCATCCGCGCGCGTTTTGATGCTGACACTTTCCATGACCACATCAAATACCACCACGACTTCACCGCTGGCCAACTGTGCTTTTACCTGTTCAACCTTGTCAGACAAAGCACATTCTACCTCGCCATAATCCGTACCTTCACGGGTAATAAATTCCTCAATCAGACCGTGCACCGCATCAGCCGAGAGTTTTTCTACGGGAATAATCAACAGAACCGCCTTTCCAGAGCGTTAAACACATAAAGTGTGTTTAACGCTTAATAAAGAATTAAAAATACCGCCGTCACTCAGGCTTGCGGAATTTTAAAGTCATTCGATCACTTTCACCAATAGACAGGTACTTCTCTTTGTCTTCGTCACCCAGACGCAAACTCGGAGGCAAAGTCCAAACCCCTCTGGGGTGATCGGCAGAGTCCTTGTCGTTCGCGTTGATCTCCGAGCGGGCATCCAGTACGAAACCCGCGTTTTCAGCCAACTCAATCACTTTGGCTTCAGTGACATAGCCCGACTTAACCATTTCATTCAACGAAGTACCCGGTTTTGCTCGATGCTCCACCACCCCCAGAATGCCACCGGGCTTGAGTACCTGATAGAACTCAGTAAACGCTTTTTCTGCGGTATCGGCTTTCATCCAGTTGTGAACGTTGCGAAACGTCAACACACGATCCGCCTTGCCTTCAGGCCCCGGTAAAATATCCTGCGCGGGATCAAACTCTGTCACCACCGCCCCCTGGTACAAATCCGGCTGGTCTTTCACCATCGTCTCAAATGCGGAACGGCTTTTGCGGAAATAGGCGACCGATGTCTCCTTGGCAAAATGTGCGGCGTAAAACGTGCCGTCTTCTGCCAGCAGAGGAGCCAGAATCTCGGTGTACCATCCCCTCCCCGGCCAGATTTCTACCACGGTATGATCCGCAGCAACTTCAAAGAACGCCAAAGTCTCCGCCGGATGGCGATACACGTCCCGCTGGACGTTGGACTCAGTACGCAGAGGGTTTTTCACTGCCTGTTCAAGGGTCATACTATCGGCCCTCACACTGTCTACCCACAGGCTGTTACTGGCCACAACACTCAAACCTGCGACCCCCCATAAACAACCTGTTACACGACGATAAAGATGATTCAACATGGCACTCTCTCTTTTAAGGACGTTATATACGACTTTAGAATATTATTAGTGACAACAGTGACAACAGTGACAACAGTGACAACAGTGACAACATTGTCAGCAAAGCCGAACAGTCACTATACTGCATTCAATTCAATAACAAAGATCGCGTTACCGTTTTCTGCGCATCGCACAACATTTGCCAACCTGAAGACGGAGACGCCCAACACCAAAGGCGATTGATTTATGAACCGCTCCCTCGTACTCAGCATCCTCAGCGACGACAAACCCGGTGTGGTCGAAGCCCTCGCCAGCACCATTGCCACTCATCAAGGCAACTGGCTGGAAAGCCGGATGAGCCATCTGGCGGGTAAATTTGCCGGAATCTTGCAGATCAGCGTGCCCACCGATCAACTGCCAGCACTACGACAGGCTCTAAGCGAGCTGCAAGCGCAACGGGGCATTGAAGTGGTCGCTTCGGAAACCATGGAAACTGGAGCCGGACAACCGCTGCAAAACCTGCATTTCAACCTGATGGGCAATGACCGCCCTGGTATTGTCCGCGAACTGGCCCAGGCCTTTGCCAGCCACGACATCAATCTGGACGATCTGCAAACTCACTGCACCAGCATGCCCTGGTCTGGCGATCCGATGTTTACCGCAGAAGGCATCATCAGTCTGCCAGCCAATGTAGACATGGATCGGCTTACGGATCGATTGAACGATATTTCGGACGAGTTGGGTGTGGATATCGAATTGGGTGAACCGGAAGATTCTACCGAGCAATAGAAGCAATGACAGAACGAGGCAAAATAGAAAGGGGCAAAAAGCCCCTGGAAGGTGTGGAGAGTCCGCATCCATGCAGTCTTGTTTTCATCTGCGTGCAGGGTAAGGTGCCAAGATGACAAGCTTGTGACGTTTGTGTGAATCCTGAGCGTCTCTGCTTTATACTCTTTCCCCAGATACCCGCTGTCCAAAACGCAATTTAACTGACGACAATCGCCCAACTCACCGCAGAGCCCCACCACACGCCCATGACTGACAACTCCCCCAGACTGAACCTTGTTCTCTTTCAGCCCGAAATCCCTCCCAATACCGGCAATATAATCCGTCTGGCAGCCAACACCGGCGCCCAGTTACATCTGATCAAACCCATCGCATTTGAACTGGATGACAAGCGCCTGCGCCGCGCAGGGCTGGATTACGGCGAGTGGAAAGATATGCAAGTACATGAGGACTGGGAGAGCTTTCTGGCGACTTGCCAGCCTGAAAACCTCTACGCCATCAGCACCAAAGGTACACGCTCCTACACGGACGCTCCCTTTACCCACGGCGACTACGTGGTATTTGGCCCAGAAACCCGAGGCTTACCCGCGGAATTGCTGGCGCAACAACCACCAGAAAACGTACTCAGGATCCCCATGCAGCCCAACAGTCGTAGCATGAACCTGTCCAATGCCGTCTCAGTCATTGTTTATGAGGCCTGGCGTCAAATGGGCTTTCCCGGCTCGCTTTAAAATTCAAAAAAATGCACAGAATAGCCCCACAAGGACGCTCAATTCGTGCATTTTTTCGGCCTTGCCCCTAGAATGACGCCCTCGAAATTAGGATAGATCACATGAGTAAAGCCCCTGTAGGCCTCTTCTACGGTAGCTCCACCTGCTATACCGAGATTGTGGCCGACAAAATCTGCGACATTTTGACCGACGAAGTCGTTGATGTGTTTAACATCACCGATGAGTCCATGCTCACCGCAGAAAGCTATGACTTCCTGATCATGGGCATTCCTACCTGGGACTACGGTGAACTGCAGGAAGACTGGGAAGAAATCTGGGAAGAGCTGGACCTGGTCAACTTTGCCGGCCGCAAGGTGGCGCTGTATGGACTGGGCGATCAAGTGGGCTATCCCGAATGGTTCCTTGATGCCATGGGCTACCTGCACTTTAAACTGGTCAAACTGGGTGCCCAACCCGTGGGTTACTGGCCCAACGAAGGTTACGACTTTGAAGCCTCCAAAGCCCTGACAGCCGACAGAAAACAGTTTGTCGGCCTGGCTCTGGACGACGAAAATCAGTTCGACAAGACCGATGAGCGACTGGAAAAGTGGTGTGATCAAATCATGCGCGAGTTTGCCCTGATACATTAGTTTTCCCTGATACATTAGTTTGCGCGGACACATTAATTTGCTCTGACACACTAATCCGTCCCCCCGAAATCCGGATCGAACGGCCCCGACCTTAACCGATTAACGTCCATGTCCGATTCTTCTGATAAACCGACCTCCTCTGTACACTCAGCATCGTTCAAACATGCAACCCTGCGTTGGGATGCCGATGGCCTGCCGCTCTCTGATGAGTGTGACGATTACTATTTTTCCAAGCTGGATGGTCTGGCAGAAACCCGCTACCTCTATCTGGAACACAATTTTCTCGAATCCCGCTGGCAGGCTCTGACACCCGACTCTGATTTTGTGATTGGCGAAACCGGGTTTGGCACTGGGCTGAGTTTTCTCAGCAGTTGGCAACTGTGGCAGCAGAGTGCTCCACAAGATGCCAACTTGCACTATCTCTCGGTCGAAAAGGCTCCACTGCGCCCTGAAGATCTGGAGCGATCACTGGCACTTTGGCCAGAACTCAAAACTCTGGCCGATCAACTCATCCAACAGTACCCGCCAGTGCTGCATCCAGGCTTTCACCATCTCGTGTTCGCCGAAGGCCGCGTTCGCCTCACCCTGATTATTGGCGAAGCCTGCGAGGGCCTGGAGCAACTGCTGCAATCCACCCATCCGGCTCACCGACGCCCACAACGCGGTATCGACGCCTGGTTTCTGGACGGATTTTCCCCGGCAAAAAACCCGGATATGTGGCGATCTGAACTGTTTGAACGGGTGCAACAACTGAGTGCGCCTGAAGCGACTGTCGCCACCTTTGCGGCCGCAACCATGATTAAGCGCGGGCTGACACAACACGGCTTCCAGATCCACACCGGCAAGGGCTTTGGTCGCAAACGGGAAATGGTCTACGGCAAGCTGATCGAATCGGCTGCCATCGAGTCACCGGATAGCTTGCCCTGCAATGGGTTTAACTCCCCCTACCCTGTACCCTGGCAGGTTTGCAACAGCCAGACCAGCCAGACGTCCAAGCGGCAAATATCCAAACAACAAGCGCCCAAACCACAAGATCAACACGCGCTGATTATCGGTGGCGGTATCGCGGGCTGCCACACGGCAAGGGCTCTCGCCAATCGCGGCTGGCGTGTCACGTTACTGGAACGACACGAACAGCTCGCTCAGGAAGGCTCCGGCAATCCGCAAGGAGTGCTGTACGCCAAGCTCTCACACCGCCAGGAAACCCTGTCCGACTTTAATTTGCAGGCACTGCAGTTCGCACAGCGCAGCTACCGCAGCTATTGGGATGAAGTCTTTCAAAAAGGAGTGTCCAGCGCGGGAGAACGCTGCGGCGTCCTGCAACTGGCCAGTCAGGAAAAAAGCGCTCACCTGCATGATCAGCTCAGTCAGAGTCACGGCGAACAGGGGCTGTTCTCTCAACTGGATGCCCAGCAAGCCAGTGCCATCAGTGGTATCGATTCCCCTTTCGGTGGATTATTCTTTCCGCAAGCGGGATGGATCAATCCTGCCAGACTCTGCCAGTGGCTCACACAGCATCCCAATATCGACGTGGTTCTGAACAGCTCCGTTGATAGCGTGCGATACAATGAGACAGCTCAGCAGTGGCAAGTGCACACAGAGTGCGCGGAATACAACGCACCGACACTGGTGATCACGACTGCCAGCCACGCACTGAATCTCGTAATGGAAAAGAGTGATGCCTTAGGAAAGAGCAATACCCTGCAAGAACTGCCGCTGAAACCCATTCGCGGGCAAGTCAGTTATGTGAAAGCAACAGAGGAAAGTCAGGCATTAAAAACGGTACTCTGCGGAGAGGGATATCTCCCGCCGGCGACCGAAGGCCAGCACTGCCTGGGCGCCACTTTCAATCCAAAAATGTTTGACCTGTCACCAAACGATGACGACCATCGACGCAATTTGGCCACCATGAGCACTCAGGCACCCGCGCTTGCGGACACGTTTGTGGAAGAGGGAGTTCTGGGTGGACGAGCCGCCCTGCGCTGCACCACCCCCGACTACCTGCCTATGGTCGGCGCTCTGCCCAAATACGCTGAACTTATGGAAGACTTCGCCCTGCTGAGGAAAAATGCGCGCTCTAACATTCCCCACGCCGGACGCTACTGGCCGGGTCTGTTTATCAACGTTGGGCACGGTTCTCGAGGACTGACTTACACTCCGCTGTGCGCCGAGATACTGGCCGCGCAAATACACGGAGAGCCAACGCCAGTGGGGCAGCCGTTACAGACGGCACTGCACCCCGGCCGCTTCTGGATCCGGGATTTGATCCGCAAAAAACGCTAGCGTGAATGACGAATCAGTCTGAATTACAAACCAGTCTGGATTACAAACCAATCTGAATTACAAACTAGCCTGAAGATCGATTAGACGACGTCATCTGCGCCTGTTCCAACAAACACGACTGCGACCCTGCCCCACAGGCAATCACCGTGCGCAGCGCCTGCTCCACGCTGACATCAGGCAGCAAGGTCACGTATTGAGCCGGCACGTGGTAGACCATCCCCGATGTGGGCACCGGTGCCGTAGGCACAAACACCGTGAAGCCCTCATCGTACTTTGAGGTCACAATACCCGTCACCTGCAACTCACAGGTATCACCATACAGCTTCACCAAAGCCACCTGCCCATTCAGCAATGAATGCTCTTCACTGCCGCCGACAAACTGCACCACGATATCGCGAATCGTGCTGTAACCAGGCGCAAACTTTGCCAACCCCATATCCATCCAGTGATGAATCCAGCGTCCCACACTGGTTTTGACCAGTAGGCCAACGGTAAAACACAGCCCGAGCACGACCAGGATCACCATACAATCCGCCAACATGTCCGCAATATCAGCACGACTGGTTAGCATATCGCTCAGGGGTTGAATAAAATCGGTGATAAGATCGAACAACCACTGAAACAACAACATCAGAATTGCGATGGGAAGAACAACCGTAATGCCCCCCAAGAGCGTTAATCCAATAAAAGATTTTAACCGTTTCATGCAATTCTTCCCGAAATGTGTCTATGGCAAACTGTTGCCCACTGTGGCCTTCGCCTTTGTCGCGCTGAGCCTGAATAAGTGCACCTTGCAGGCATCCACAGATACCAGCCATTCAATTCATAATGCCGCAAATTACGACTACAGTATTATCAAAACGTTACCCCATTCCCAGCGCAGTTTTACCCAGGGATTGGTCGTCGATGGTCACTACCTGATAGAAAGCAGTGGGCTCTACGGCAAATCGGTTGTTCACCGCTACCCTGTTTTTAATGGACCCGCCTCCGGCGAAACTGATTCCGCTACACCTGTCTCCGATGCCCCGGTCTCCGATAGACCTGTCTCCGATAGACTTGAGCCAGATAAAAACGAAGGCCAGTATAAACCACTCCCCGATGATCTGTTTGCCGAAAGTCTCACGGTGTTCAACGGTAAGCTGTTTTTACTGACCTGGAAAAGCGAACGAGTGTTGGTATTGGATCCGAACAGTCTGAATCTGAAAAGCACGCTGGCCTATCAGGGAGAAGGCTGGGGACTGACAAGCTTCGGTCAAGAACTGGTGATGAGTAACGGTGGTGATCAGCTTTTGTTTCGCGACCCGGAAGACTTCTCCATAAACCGCACACTGAATGTCACAGACAACCAACAACCCGTGGAGTATCTGAACGACCTCACCGTTGCCTACGGACTGATTTGGGCCAACGTCTGGCACGAATCCTATATCGCCGCCATCCATCCTGACAGCGGACAACTGGTGGGAAAAATCGAACTGCGCGAACTCACCCGACAGCATCGCAGCTTCGACAGCGACAGTGTTCTGAACGGTATTGCCTGGGATGAACAACAACAGGGCTTTTGGGTAACCGGCAAGCGCTGGAACAAACGCTATTTGATTCAACTGAAAAACCCACCACAGCCTTTAGAGTGAAATCATCCAGAGCCAAATCATCAAGGTTAAAGTCAGATCAGATTAAGCCACAATCTGGCAAAACACCTTACTGACCACCCGGTTGCGCCCTTGTTCCTTCGCCTCGTACATGGCTTCATCGGCGCATTTTAATAAACGCTGACCCAACCGTGACAAATCGTGAGTGCGGTTGCCCGCCGGATGCCAACACGCCAACCCAATGGAGACCGTCGGCCTGACCACGCCGCGCCCTGTGATTTTGAGTTTATCCACCACTTCCCGAATTCGCTCGGCAATCTGCAAGCCTTCCCGCTGCTCGCAGCTGTGTAACAACACCACAAACTCCTCACCGCCGTAACGGGCCAGCAGGTCGGTTTTGCGCAATTCCTGCCGGATCGCCGCCGCCACTTGCTTGAGACAGATATCCCCCATCTGGTGACCAAACTGATCGTTCACCTGCTTGAAGTGATCGAGATCCAGAAACAGACAGCAGAGCGGCTGCCCGTTACGCTCCGAACGCTCCAGTTCTTTACCAAACTCCAGATCAAAATGCATGCGATTGCTGACTTTGGTCAACCGGTCATACAAGCTCTGGCGCTTAAGATGCTCGTTGCTCAGGCTATTATCCAGACACACGGCACTGATTCCCGCCAGGTGCTGCAGAAAGTCCACCGCCTTGTCCGGTGAGAAGCGCTCATGAGAGCGACTGGCAAAGTGCAGACTGCCCAGCAGCTGATTGTGCCGCACCAGCGGTAACAGTGCCGCCGATCCCAACTGGTCGAGATTGGGAAACAGACGGCTGGCGGTTAAAGTATCCTGCTCACCCAGTGTCACCCGATAATCGCCCCGATAGAGCGTCAGAGAAAAATCATCACTGTGACGTAACTGCAGGCGGTTTTCATAACGACCGATGTCCAGTGATGTCATCAACTCTTCCAGAGAGAAGTCCCGATCCACCAGAACCAGCCCCACATCATCCAGGTTGAAATGCTTCATGGCATCCACCAGCAGGATATCCAGCACATCTTTCAGGTGATAACACCCCAACAGCTGAAACTCGAACCCCTGAAAATGCCGGTCGATGCGCTGATTTTCCTCAATCCGGGCCAACAGTGACTGGACGGATTGCTTCAATTTTGAATTTTCGTGTTGTAAATCAATCTTTGGCACGTGGTTTTAGACCATTCAATCTGCGGATACCCTGTAATATCGGCCGACATCCGGTAAAATTGCGCCCTGTTTGAGAACTTTTATTAATTGACCGTCACAATTTGTGACCAGCCAGTCACCTTTTAGGGCTCCTGTAAAACCCCTTTGCCGAGATTTTCCCATGACCACTGAACTCCTCTCTCCCGCCGGCACGCTGAAAAACATGCGCTACGCCTTTGCCTACGGTGCCGACGCCGTCTATGCAGGTCAGCCCCGCTACAGCTTGCGAGTGCGCAACAACGAGTTTAATCGTCTGGAAGTGCTGTCCGAAGCCGTCAAAGAAGCTCACGGACAGGGCAAACAGTTCTACCTCGCCAGCAACCTGTCACCGCACAACGACAAGATTCGCACCTACCTGCGTGATCTGGAGCCGATCATCGAGATGCACCCGGACGCTCTGATCATGTCCGACCCAGGCTTGATCATGCTGGTTCGGGACAAATGGCCGGATATGCCGATTCACCTCTCGGTGCAGGCCAACGCCGTCAACTACGCCACGGTGCAATTCTGGCATCGTCAGGGCGTCGAGCGGGTAATCCTGTCCCGCGAACTGTCGCTGGACGAAATCGAAGAGATCCGTCAGCGCTGTCCAGAAATGGAGTTGGAAGTCTTTGTCCACGGCGCCCTGTGCATCGCCTACTCTGGCCGCTGCCTGCTATCGGGGTATATGACCCACCGCGATTCCAACCAGGGGGCTTGCACCAATTCCTGCCGCTGGGAATACAACACCCATGAAGCCAAAGAAGACGAGACCGGCAACCTGATTGCCGTAGATTCTGGCTCCCTTACAGGTAACAGCGGGCCCAAGGCCAGCGTCTACGACCCTAAAGCCGCAGGCGCCAACACCGGGGACGATGAAATTTCGATGCTGTTGCAGGAGCGCAGTCGTCCCGGCGAGTACATGCCAGCCTACGAAGACGAGCACGGCACCTACATCATGAACTCCAAAGACCTGCGCGCGGTACAACACGTCGACCGTTTGGTAAAAATGGGCATTCACTCACTGAAAATCGAAGGCCGCACCAAATCCCACTACTATGCGGGCCGCACGGCGCAGGTTTACCGTCAGGCTATCGACAACGCCATGGCCAACAAGCCCTTTGATATGAACCTGATGAAAGAGCTGGAACACCTGGCCAACCGCGGCTACACCGAGGGATTCTATCGCCGCCACGTGCCCAGCGAATACCAGAACTACGAAGCAGGTAACCCCAGCAACCACCAACAGTTTGTCGGTGAAGCTACCGCCTACGACGCGAACAATGGCTGGCTTTCCATTGATGTGAAAAACCGTTTTGAAACGGGCAGCCAGCTGGAACTGATTACCCCACAGGGCAATCTGCGCTTTACGCTGGATGCGTTGGAAAACAAAAAAGGACAGTCTATCGACGCAGCACCTGGCTCGGGCCATCAAGTAAAAATACCTATGCCGGCGGACATTGCACTGCCTGAAGACGGCGGTTACGCTATGTTGATGCGTTACCTTTAAGCCAGACAGCGAACAGCACCGCAGTAGCAAAAAAGGATAGTCACATTGCGCCCAACCGGTATCGTCCAAACGTATTTTTTTCTGATCCTGCTGATATTGGGCAGTGCCCCGGCATGGGCGACGACAGCCAACTCGGAGAAATCGATAACGCTCACACATGGCGCCATCGGTCTGGATAAGCTCAGTAATGTCGAGAACGGCAAGATCGTCGGGGGGTTTAAGTACGACCTGATTGAAGAAATTGGTCGCAGACTCGGGTGGTCAAAATAACACCTGCTTTGCCCCTTTCAGCGCTGCCTGCGGTATATGAAAAGCGGCCGGCTCAATATCATGCTGTTTATCGCGGTAACCCCGTCGCGCAGCCATTATATGGACTTCGTGCAAATCTGGCCCATCCCCTACACCATTCCTTTCTACGTCCGACGCGGTGAAGAAGACCGACTGAAAAACTACGAAGACTTCTATCAACTTAACGTGGGTGTGGTTAATGGCTACTCCTATTTTGAAAAATTCGATAACGATGAGCGCATTAACAAAACCGTCGTGTTGCGAGAGGATCAACTGCCCAAAATGCTAAGCGCCGGCAGAATTGACGCCTATATCGGGTTCAACATTGGCCATGAAAAGCTCGAGCAGGAATTCCCCAAGATTACGACCGCTCCCTATACTCATAAATTCAGCGAAACCGCTCTGCTTGCCATCAGTCAGGCATCGCCCCTGAGCAACCACCTTCCCAAGCTGAAAATGGTGATCCACAACATGATCGATGATGGCTCACTGGATAAAATCTGGTACGACAACCTTCAAGGTTACACCCCGCCTTATTACTACGAATCTAACAACGGGGTAGAACCAGACAAGGCTCCCGGTAAGGACGCTCGCTCACATGGCCCCTGATGCTACTGTACCCAAAAACATCGTCATTCTGACCGGTGCCGGCATCTCCGCCGAGTCAGGCATTCGTACCTTTCGGGCTGCCGACGGCTTATGGGAAGAACATCGAGTCGAAGACGTCGCCACTCCAGAAGCTTTTGTACGGGATCCCGAACTGGTACAGCGGTTTTACAACGCACGCCGCATGCAATTGCTGGATGGCATTCAGCCTAACGCTGGACATCTGGCATTGGCCGAATTTGAAAAAGCACACAAAGCGCAGACACCCAGTGGCCAGTTCACCCTGATCACTCAGAATATCGACAACCTGCACGAGCAGGCGGGCTCCCGGAATTTGCTGCATATGCACGGTGAACTGTTAAAAGTGCGCTGCTCAGCCACGGAACAACTGTTTCCCTGCCAGGAAGCTATCGATGTCGACCGCGCCTGCCCCTGCTGCCAGATGCCCGGCCAGCTGCGCCCTCACGTGGTGTGGTTTGGAGAAATGCCGCTGTATATGGATGAGATTGATCAGGCCCTGAGCCAGTGCGATGTGTTTATCTCAATCGGCACCTCGGGCAATGTTTATCCGGCGGCGGGCTTTTTTCAGATGGCAAAGCAGGCCGGTGCCCATACGGTAGAGCTGAATCTGGAACCGTCCAATCACGGCTCTTTCTTTGACGAGGCCCACTACGGCCCCGCCAGTGAAGTGGTGCCGGAGTATCTGCAATCCCTCACTTTGTAATTACGCCGCGCGCCACCTGATCCCGCTCAATGGATTCAAACAGAGCTTTGAAATTGCCTTCGCCAAAGCCTTCATCCTGTTTGCGCTGAATAAATTCAAAAAACATCGGGCCGACCAACGTGTCGGAAAAGATCTGCAACAACAGCTTCGGCTGCCCACCTTCGGTACTGCCATCCAGTAACAACCCCCGCTGTTTTAATTCCGTCACCGCTTCACCGTGACCCGGCAAGCGCTCTTCCAGCATATCGTAATAGGTCTCTGGTGGAGGTTTCATAAACACCACACCTCGCGCTTTCAACTTATCCCAGGCCTCATAAAGGTTATCGCAGGAAAAGGCGATGTGTTGAATGCCCTCGCCGTTATACGCCATCAGAAACTCTTCAATCTGTCCTCCCTGTGACGCTTCTTCATTCAAAGGAATCCGGATGCGACCATCCGGTGCGGTCATAGCTTTGGATAACAATCCAGTGTATTCACCCTTGATGTCGAAATAGCGAATCTCACGAAAGTTGAAAATGCGCTCGTAAAATTTCGCCCAAAACTCCATCCGGCCGCGATAGACATTGTGGGTCAGATGATCGATCACCTTAAAACCACAACCTTCGGGGTGACGCTCGACACCGTCGATGTATTCAAAATCAATGTCGTAAATGGAGAGGTCTTCTTGATAGCGATCAATGAGATACAGAGGCGCACCACCGATGCCTTTAATCGCAGGCAAGCGCAACTCCATGGGACCCGTGGGGATATTGATCGGCTGAGCCCCCAGATCCAGAGCCCGCTGATAAGCCTTGTGCGAATTTTTCACCCGAAACGCCATGCCGCAGGCCGATGGACCATGCTCTTCAGCAAAATACTGGGCTTCGCTTTGGGGTTCGTAATTGATAATAAAATTGATGTCGCCCTGTCGATACAACACGGCATCCTTGGAACGGTGAGTCGCCAATCGGGAAAAGCCCAGCGTCTCAAACACTGGCTCCAGAACCCCTTTCTTCGGGGCAGCGAATTCGACAAACTCAAAACCATCCAACCCCATGGGGTTGTCAAATAGATCAGCCATGACAATACCTGCTTAACTGGCTTTTATTGCCTTAAGCTTAGCAGTCGTTGGGCGTAAAGAAGGTCTTCCTGCCCCACTCCGATCATCCTGAGCTTGTCGAAGTATACCAACCACCGCAACAGGCCCTTCGACAGGCTCAGGGCGAACGTATCTCTTATAACCCTTACCATGTCTCCCGCACATACTGCCTCAGCCCGTTCATCCTGAGCTTGTCGAAGGATACCAACCACCGCAACAGGCCCTTCGACGCGCTCAAGGCGAGCGGATTAGTAGATTTGAGGAGGTTAAGAGTGCAGCAACCGATACTGCTCCGGCGGCAGCTGGTAAAAGCTTTTAAACGCTCGATAGAAGTTATTGGGCTGTGCGTAGCCTAATTGATAGGCAATCTCTTGCGCGGTGAGTTGTGTATTGAGGAGATAGTCCTTCGCCAGATCCATCCTTACCTCCAGGCTGACCGCGCGGAAGCTGGTGCCCGCTTCCGCCAGATAACGCCGCAGGGTACGGGCAGACAGTGACAGAAATGGCGCGGTGGTTTCGAGCCGGTAATCGCATTGCACCGGCTTTTCCAGCAATAGACGCTTCACCCGGCTGACGATATCGCCGCTGTGTTCCTGCTCTTTCAGCAAACGTTTTACTTGCGTGTCGTAGAGCTGCTGGGTGTGTCCACTGCGACCTTTAACCGCGATGTACAACCATTGTTTAGGGATCGCCAGCACCGCTCTCGGTTGATCAAAATCGACCCGACACCCCAGAATCTGCTGGTACTGCCAGTGATACGTCGGTGCATGGTAGTTGAGCGTGGCGTAGCTGGCGCAGGCCGCCAGCCCTTCTGGCAACAGCGCCTGAATATAGACCCACAGGGAGAAAATCCACTCTTCCAGCAGCAACTGAAAGTAATCCGAACCGCCGGCCATCACGTCACAAGACACCAGCGCGTGCTCGTTGTCGGTGGCCAGTGAGACTTTCAAAAACGGGAAGTTACTCTCTACCAGATGCGCCGACAACTGCAGCCCTTGTTGCAAGGTCGGACTCGCCAGCAGGGCATACCCCAACACCCCCATATCTTCCAGACTGCGGCGCCGGGCGAGACGCACGGCAATATTCGGCACCTCATTGTCATGCAGCTGGCGGAGTAAACGCAGGAAGTCATCCAAACTAAGGTTATGTCCCGGTTCCCACCAGGGAACACTTAACCCACACCAGTGCCCAAGCGCCTCACGATCCACATAGGCACACTCCTCCCGCAACACCTGATCCAATATCAAAAGCTGCTTGTCGACAAATTGTTGTTGTTCCTGCTGCTGAGGCTTACGCATATAAGCGATACTACCGATAACTATTTGGCCGAAAATGATACTCAACAAAGGACGATAATGCTACTCATCTGGCCTTAAATGCTATCCACAAGTACAAAACCTAAGAGTAATCTTAGCCCCAATCACTCAAAGAATGTTCAGTAGCCCTGACAGGAACTTCTGACAGGATCCTGACAAAACCTGAACAGTCACGAATTAACGATCGAATCACGAGATATCATCATGTCTAAAACCTGCATTATTATTGGCGCCAGCCACGCGGCCGCCCAACTTGCCCCGTCCCTGAGACAAGAAGGCTGGGACGGTAAAATTCTGGTCATCGGCGATGAGCCCTACATGCCTTACCATCGCCCACCGCTGTCAAAAGCCGTACTGTCCGGTGAGAAGAAAATTGACGATCTGATGATTCGCGCCCAAGCGCTCTACGACAAGAACGACATCGAATTTAAGCTGAATACTCGTGTGGCCAACATCAACCGCGCCCACAAGTCTCTGACCCTGACCAACGGCGAAGTGCTGAACTACGACAAGCTGGCGATGTGCACCGGCTCCCGCGTGCGCACTGTATCCCTGCCTGGCGTCGATCTGGACGGCATTCATTACCTGCGCGACATGAAAGACACCGAGTCTATCCAGCAGGAAATTACTGAAGGCAAAAACGCCGTGATTGTGGGTGGTGGTTATATCGGTCTTGAAACCGCCGCCTCCCTGAAAAAGATGGGTATGAACGTGACCGTACTGGAAATGGCACCGCGCGTTCTGGCTCGCGTAACCGCTCCCGCCCTGTCCGAATTTTACACCCGTGTCCACAGCGATGAAGGCGTGATCATCAAAACCGGCATCGCCGTCTCCGGCTTCGAAGGCAGTGATGGTCGCGTGACCGAAGTGACCTGTGGCGATGGCACCAGCCTGCCAGCGGATCTGGTGGTCATCGGCGTGGGTATTGTTCCTAACGTCGAGCTGGCCGAAGCCGCAGGCCTCACCGTCGAAAACGGGATTGTGGTGGACGAATACGCCCGCACCAATGATCCAGACATCGTGGCGGCCGGTGATTGTGCCAATCACCCCAATGCCCTGTACGGCGAGCGTCTGCGTTTGGAATCTGTCCCTAACGCCACCGATCAGGCGAAATCTGCTGCAGCCAGCATTTGCGGCAAGGACGTGGCCTATCACTCACTGCCGTGGTTCTGGTCCGACCAGTACGATCTGAAACTGCAAATTGCCGGCTTGAGCCAAGGCTACGATCAAGTGGTCATCCGCGGTGATAAAGACAACACCCGCAGCTTTGTAGCCTTCTATCTGAAAGAAGGCAAACTGATCTCCGCCGACTGTGTAAACCGTCCACAGGAGT
>NZ_CBFIHX010000013.1:0-45768 GCF_965662505.1 Pseudomaricurvus sp.
CACCCGTTATCGGCAATATGCCGTCGGAAAAACCATTTATTCGTGAACTTTCTGAATATTTTGACCCTAAAAACATGAGCTACAATGAATCTATGGATCTTGCCAATGCTTTAATGAAAGCTGGAGAAGGTGATTTAAGCTCAGCATTTTTACCGCCACCACTTTTAAAAGTTAATAGCGATGGAAGTGTAAGTGACATGAGAGGAACGCCTGAAGGTGAAGCCAAAATGAATGCCAAATTCAATATGTTTGATGTACTTGAAGCTAGGATTGATTTCAATAAAAGTATGAATATGCCAACAAACTTACTTGAAGATTCTTATTCTTTTTTAGAAAAAAATCAAGTAGCTCGTAATACGCCGAGTATCAATGAGTACACATAACATTTGTATATAGAGCCGGCTCGCTTTGCAAAAAAGCATCCAGCCGCCAGGGAGAGGTATCACTTTGAAATTAAAGAGAAAATAGAAATTGCTGCGTATTCCCTTCAGCTAGAAGCGAGCCGGCTCGTTAATTGAGGATATGGGGTTTCCCCATATCTACTTCCCTGAACCTGTATGTTATTGATTTTGCACTATTTACCAATTAATACCAGAACAAAGCGAGCCATTCAACCAGCTATCATCCACTGGATTATTGCTTTTATTCGATACCATCGATATCAACATCCCCAAACCCTTGGTGAACAACACATTCGCCAGTTTCTAGTGCATTTGGCAATATTCACTCTGGATGAGGTCAAACGACTTTTCAATCATCTTAACGATGCTGCTCAGGGAGGGTAAAGGCAGAAAGTCCCGCATCCCAACACTCGCCCCCGAGCAGGTTAAATCTCTGACGTTGCATCATAATTTTCGCAGCTGCGCCCTTAACTCATATAAAAACGGGCGATCAGTAACACCGAAGTGCACTGACCGCCCGTTGACAGCCATTGGAACAGAAGAATTTGACGTTAAGACTTATCCGCCTCTTTAGCCTGACGCAACAGACGCTGACGGTAGGCTTCGTCCATAGGTTCAAACTCGCCGGATGTTTCGTTGTGATAGAGCACTTCACCGGAGGCGATGTTGTAAACCCAACCGTGGATGTTGAGATTGCCACTCGCCAGACCCACGGCAACAGCGGGGTGTGTACGCAAGTGCTGAATTTGCTGCAGAACGTTTTCGCAGGTCACTTCATCCAGATGATCCTTGCACAGATCACCGTGACGATGACGAACCACCTCGGTGGCAGAACGACAGTGTCCCAACCACTCTTTGACGTGTGGCAAGTTATCGAGCTGATCCGGTGCAATGGCGCCTTTCATGGCACCACAGTCGGTGTGACCGCAGACCACAATATCGGTAATGCCCAGAGCCGCCACGGCAAATTCGATGGAGGCCGTCATGCCGCCGGTTTCGTTACTGTGCGGTGGGACAATGTTGCCCGCATTGCGACAAATAAACAGCTCACCGGGTTCGGTCTGGGTCACCAGATTAGGATCGATGCGGGAATCCGCACAGGTAATAAACAACACTTCCGGGTTCTGTCCGTTCGCCAGCTTGGCGAAGGTTTCACGCTTCTCCGGATACACTTCGTTCTGAAACCGGGCCACACCTGAAATTACATGATCCATGACAACACCTCCTGAAAAACTGTCACTGCGATTGGCGATTATTGATCGATGGCTGGATTAAGTTAAGTCACAACTTCAGCACAGGGTGCCATTATATGCGAACGGCTTGGGTTGGTGGTAGCTGTGATCGAGGGGGAGAACAAGTAGGCTGGCGCTAACCAAAGGATCACCGGCCTGTCCCGGATTTCATCAGATTTGACCAAATCGGGGACAGGTTACTGGCTAGACTTTTTGAGCCGAAAAATCAGGCAAAGCAGTTATCAGCCACCACTTGAGCCTGACCACCACGACCACCCAGCTCAGACAGCAGGGCTTTCATACGGTAGGTCCACAGGTGCAGATCCATTTCCAGAGTCATGCCCATGGCACCACTCATCTGGTGCATGTCATAGATCAGTCGGGTGGCGCTGTCCTGCGCGTGCAGAGCCGCGAGAGCCGCATCACCGGCATCACCACTGTCAGCGGCACGCAGTGCCAACCAGCGTACGCCACCAGTCAACACGGCACACTCAGCCAAACGGTGACGCAGTGCCTGGAAAGTACCAATAGGGCGACCGAACTGTTTACGCACGCTGACGTGCTCAACGGTGGAATCCAGAGCCGCCTGCATCAGTCCGGCTACTTCTGCAGCCAGAGCAACACGCAACCAGGTTTTCACCGTTTCGGCAGTTTCCGCATCCAGCTGTTTAACCTCTGGCGTACCCACCAGCTTGGCCATCGGGTAGGCATACAATGAGTCAGGCAGGGCTTCCACATCCCCTTCCTGTGGATGAGCAATACCCACTGTCTCGTTACCGACAGGTCCGTCGATGATAATCAGGGTTTTGGCTTGCGCGACAAAACGACCGGGGCGGCCGTGTTCGATCACACCAAAAGGCCGCGGCAGTTCGATGTCCAGATGCGGGCGTACCAGCATGGACAGCGCTACTTCCGCGGTATACGGGAGTTGTGCCAGACGGGCCGTGGATACAGCAGCGGACAGCGGGCCCATTTCAGGCACCGCGGCGATGTCAAAATAACCGCCCTCTTCCAGCTCTTTGTCCAGCTCATCACTGACCAGAGCGAAGCCGTGGAAATCCACTGGCGAGGTCGCAAAGTCTTCAGCCAGCTTGTCGATGGCACCTTCAACCGCAAGCTGATCTTCGTTCAGTTGTAAATCCATCAGCGTGGCTCCCTTGGCAATTCCAGGAATTGTGTCGCGATAATATTAAGCTGAATTTCCGCTGCACCGGAGGCAACACCCGCCACAATGCCGCGCTGGTGATGCGCGAGCAGCATAGGATGAACGCCACTGATGGCTTCGGGTATATGCTCAACAACAAACTCGCTCACTAAACGCTCACAGATCACGGTAGAGAAACGACCCACACTGGCTTCAGGGCCAGCCTGAATTTTCTTGGCACGTTTGTCGATGATGAAATAACTGTACCAGCGTGCGGCTTCGCAGGCTGCATGGGCTTTCGCGGCCTGATCAATGGCTCCACCGGTAAACCGGCCTTCCTGTTTCAGCAGGCTAACGGCATCGCGCAAGGTTTTGGAGGCCAGCGAGAAACGGGGGATACCCACTCGCTCCAGCGACAGAACCTGACCGATGATTTCCCACGCCTGACCTTCTTCGCCCAGACGCCATTTCTCATGGACTTCCACATCGTCAAAGAAGACTTCGTGAATATCGCCTTCACCGATGATGGAAGGGATATCGCGAACGGTAATTCCCGGGGTATCCATAGGCACCAGGAAGATGGAAATTCCGTTTTTGCCGTCAGAGGTACGAGCCAGCAGGAAGCAGGTATCGGCATCGCCAGCGTACGACGTCCAGATTTTCTGGCCGTTGATCTTGTAGGTGTCGCCTTCTTTCACTGCACGGGTGCGCAATGACGCCAGATCTGAACCTGACTCGGGCTCGGAAAAACCCTGACACCAGAGTGTCTCACCGCGAGCCATAGGCATAATATGGGTTTGCTTCTGCTCTTCTGAGCCAAACATCATCAGGATCGGTCCGATCCAGTTAACGTTCATGTACTGGCCACCACGGGGTTCGCCAGCCATCCACATCTCTTCAGCGAGGATAAAGGCTTCCCAGGGATCTGCGTCCCGACCACCCCATGCGGAGGGCCAGTGCGGCACCAGCAAACCGGCTTCCGCCAGTGCGGCGCAAAATTTCTTCGCAAATGCGGTCTGCTCTTTGGATGCGGGTCCGTGAGCGATGTGCTCCCAGTCTTCCGGCAGATTCTCTCTGATGATGGTGCGTATCGATTCACGGTACGCTTGTTGTTCTGTAGTCCAGTCGAAATTCATTAGGGGTGAATCCGGTTGGTTAATGTCGGCACGATTATACGCGTCTGATGAAGGGCAACCGTTGTCGCTGTGAGCACCCTGTTTTTACCTGTCAGGTAATTAGTTTTATACACTTTAGCCGGTTCTGGCTTTCTTGAACGTTTTACTTCCTGAAATTTAGACATATTCAGAGATTACAAATCAGGTAATACGTTAATTTGAAGTTAATATGTTTATAGTTAGTAAGAGTTAAATATAGTTAAACAGTTAAGAAAACCACAGGCCCCGCAGGACATAGCTTGTAGAAGATATGTGTGGTCAATATCCCGATCTAGCGTGATTCAAAGCACGATATACCGTGTTTAATCCCACGAATGTTTGTGGTTCAAATCCCGCAATGCCTGTGTTCAAACCCCCGTTTTTTACGTGATTAAAACCACGGCATTTTCCACAGTGATATGCACCGTTTAGGGTTGTTTTATCCACAGGCGAGAATTATATAGGCGCCATCTGTGTGTGGTTAAAACCTCGAAGCACCGGTTTGCTAAAAGCATACGGGGTGTGTTTAAAAGCATACGGTAGGCTTTCTTAGTTGAGCTCGATATTTGTCTGTTATTCGATCAGGCAGCCTCCTTTGGTATAGGTTAAACGTGTTTAAACCCCCGAAGCTAATGGTAGTGTGTGGTTAAACTCCCGAGGCTTTTATCCAAATGCGCTTTTTAAAAGGGCTTTTCGCTGCGATTCTAAGCTGTTTTTAGGAGGTTTTATCGCGTAAAGCGGTTTAATACTCAATTTAGCCGGTAAACCCGGCTTTTGATCACACTGAAATGGTCTTTAGGGACAATAACGTGGGGCAGAGCTGGAAGGGGGTTGCTGCTGTGCGCTGAGGCTTGTACCTCTTGCCGGTCAAGCCGGCAAGGATTGGCTGTTAGAACAATGTTGTGAAGGATTAAGTCGAGAAGGATTAAGTCGAGAAGGACTAAATCGTGAAGAACTAAGCGGTGACGGGCACCGCCAGAATTCAACCAGATTGTTCAGGGGGCATTACCGTCCCGGACAGAGGCCCTCAGGCTGCCATCCAGATCTTTCATGACAATCAGCTTTTCAATGGTGCCACTTTCTTTCGCGCTCTCGTGTTGCAGGAAGTAGTCGGGCACGCTCTGTTTTTTAATCACATCTTTGATCTTGCGACGAAACTCCCGCAGTGGGGATTTGACGCCGAACTTGCGCCAGAGCTTCTCCAGACCGATATCCCACATGGGTTGGTTGCCACAGTGCTTGCGACAGATTTCATACAGTCGACGATCGTAGGGTGAGCGCAGGCCAAAGTATTCCCGGTTGTAAGTCAGAATCTGGTTGTTGGCGACGGCGTTGTAAAGCTGCTCTGAGATCACCACTTCAAAATATTCCAGGCGACCGTTTTTGTCGGTGACGGCCGCGCCGTAATCAATCAGACCAAAGACCTCCCCTTTCGACTTGCGGCTACCTGGTGAGTCATTGATATTGGTTCTGAACACGGTACCGCGCAAACGAGCCAGGGTATCACCAATGGCTTTGTAGGATTTTCCATCGGTGCCGCGCTTGGTGGTCATGAGGTAATCGAACGCCGTGATCTTGACCCGACGGCTGGTGGGGCGACCGCGATTGGCGGCTTCCGCTATCTGACCAAAGGAATAGATCAGCAGGTCTTTGTCGTGGATGGTCGCTCGACCGTCCGCTGACGGGATCACTTCCAGCCAGTTGCCCGTCTGTTCGTTCTCATAGCGAAACTTTTCGCGATCAGGTTTTGAGCTGATGGCAAAGATCGGGTACTCCATAGAACTGATGTCGCTCTTGGGGGCCACATCAATAATATCGGCCACGAACAGATCAAGTTGATCGGTGGCGGGTAAAACGGTGGTGGAAGTCATCGCCGGTGGTGCGGATGATTCCTCTAGTGACAGCAGCTCTTGCGTCGTCGACTGTGTGGGTGCTCGTGTGCTCATAACGGTCTCTCTATTTGTCCTGTGCGGCTCTTGCTCGGCGGCTCAGGAAGCTGTCTCCTGAGGAGACAGCTGCATCCCTTGTTGAGACATGATGCGTTGTATGATGGCGGTACGAATCAGTGCGCTGCGATCCTTGCGGGTATCTTCTTCTTCCTCGATGCGATTGAGACTGTCGTTGATGTCCCGAACCAGCTCTTCACTCAGGGCAATCGGAATGGACTTGGTGGAGCCGGGAACAATAAATTCTTCGGCCACCAGCCCCGGGAAATCGCCGCGACCGATGAGGTTTTCAATGGCTTCGCCGATCCACAGGGAACGCTGCTTTTTGTTGTAGCCTTCCGTCAGCATCACCTGATCCATTTTGGTGAGCATGCCCGTGGGGATTCTCAAAGTCGTCCGTACCGGACCTTTGCTTTTTTGAGGGGGGGTAAATTTTGCCATGATCAGACTTCTGCCTTGTCGACGAGGGCTTCCAGTGCGGCCGCCAGCTGAGCTTGTTTGTTCAGATCGTACCCGTCGAGGATTTCTTGCACATCAAGATGAACGGCCGCTGCCTGAATCACTTTCGCGAGCCCTCGAGTGTTGGCGTGTCGGGCCAGTTTGATGGAGGGTTTGGTTTCCTGAACGGCTTTTTTATCACCCTGAATGATCGGCAACAGTTGATCCAGAGGCAGCTGTGCCAGTTGCGCAGCCCGCTTCAGATCCGTGACCTTCTCTTTTTCGATCGCATCGACCAGCGCCTTGTTCGGGTAGCGCAGTACGGAAAGGTAGCGCTGGGCTTCGGCACGGCTGCGACCAATAATTTTGCTGAGCTTGGTGACGGAGGTTTTCTGTATCCCCTCCCCGGCTTCCAATAGCTTGCGCACTCTGTCGAGCTTTTCCCACAGACTCATGTTCTCGCGGTGGACGTTTTCTTCCCACTGCAGGGTATCGATCTCTGTGCGGGCAATGTTGCTTTGCTGGATTCTGGCGGCAATGTGTCTCGCGCCGAGCATGATGTGGGCAAGGAAGCGACGCTCACCGGCAATCAGGTGAAACTGGCTCTCGTCCTGCCACACTGTGATGGGGTTAATCATCCGCTCAGGGCTTTTCAAAGCTGCAGCAAATTGCACAATCGACAGGGTATCCCCCAGTGCTTTGCCGTTAAGACCGCTCTCTTGGGTCAGCAGATCGGTGTAGTCCTCCAGCCAGTCGCTGGGATCTTCAGAGGACAAGGCTTCCAGATTCATTGGAAACTTGAGGGACAGCTCTTTGACCTGCTGTTGAGATACCGCCAGTTTTCGAGGGTTGTCCGGGTCGGTGCTGATGTAATCCAGGGGAATGGTTTTGGTGAGAACGCCTTTTACATTCTGGGCGGTTTCTACCTGCGCCTTGGCGGCACCCGCCCATTTCTCGGCGTTGTCAGTGCTGCTCTCGCTGATAATGCTGCCGGTTCCGGCGCGCTTACCGCCAAATTTCTTGGCCATGATGCTTTCCTTTCTCTGGGTGTCTCCTCAGGAGACACTGGCTTGGTATGGGTCTGTCTGCTTGAAAAGCAGGTGTCTCCTCAGGAGACACTCTAAACAAGGAGACACCTCATCCTGCTGTTCTGTCGTTGTTTGTACGTGAGTGGATAGCCCTACCCTGCATAGACTTTTGACAGAGTGTGACGGCCTACTTCAATGCTTTTTTGCTTGGCTGCGTGACTGGCGCTGATCTGAAAGATACTGCGTGGCGTAATGCCCTTCAGGTCCCGCTCGGGAAAGGCTGTGGATTGCGGCAGGAAGATGTCTTCCGGGAACATAATGTTGCCCAGCTCTTCTTGCAGCATGGACAGCGTGCCACGGTGAATATTGGTGTTGGCGCGGACCTTGTTGGGACAGAGCCCGGTCAGTACCAGCTGGTCGTCATCATCGCGGGAGAAGTTTTCGGACTGGATCACCTGCAGCATGGCGTTGATACCCTGCAGACTCTTCTCTTCCGGTTCAAACGGGATGATGGCGTGAGTGGCAGCTCGCACCGCTGCACGAAATATAGGGTTACGGCTGGGGCCAGTATCGAGAATGATCAGGTCGTAGGCGTCGACCACTTCCTGCATGTGCAGGAAGTCCCCTAACCTGTTGATGATCTCGGTGGCGATCTTGCCACTGGCGTTGTCGAATTCACTGTTGATGCGCTCCAGCAGTGCCGGGTGCCCGACCATGATATCGACATCGGCGTCGAAGCCGTTGTTCTTGTTGATAAAGGTGTTGTGAGGCAACACGGCTTTGCCGAAGAAGATATCGGCAATGCTGGAACGTTCTTCCAGATCGGTGTCGCCATCGTAGTCCGGATGAGGCGGCGGTAACTGACCACCAGTAGCCTGGGGTGCTGTTTCCATTCCCACCCAATAATCTGAGGAGTTACACTGCATGTCCAGGTCGACAACCAGAACATCCTTTTTCTCATAAATGGCGGCGTACTCAGCAATTACGCTGGCGACGGTGGTTTTCCCCACCCCACCCTTCTGGTTTAACACGGCCAAAATTTTTCCCGAATACTCGAACATACGACTCTCTCTGCAGGAGCTCAAACCGAAACTCAATAGGTAAAAGATATACAGCTGTAAATATACAGGTATTATTGTGCGGTGCAAGGCGGCAGAGGGCTGTAAGGCTGATTACTCTGGGGTTTCGCTGGAAAATTAGTGACGAAGTGGAAAGCAGAGTGACAACATCAATAGGCCGAAAAACCGGTGGGGTGTTGGACTGAGCCTGATATGCAATCCACGATCGCGTTTGGCGTAGACAGGTACGGCTAAAAGAGGCAACAGAAAGAAGCACCAGAATCGAGCCACAACAGTCTGCTCAGACCACCGAAATAAATGTTCCTTTGTGTTCCTTGGTGGCTGAGGGTAGGGTAGTATAGCTTCTGAATTCATTCAGGTTGGCGCAAATAAAAAATGCCAAAAGTTAATAAAATCAGTAAGTTACCGAGTTTTAGGGTGGTCCGGCTGGATCTTTCGGAGTGTGAGCGGGCGCCTTTCTACCCTGAGCCGGAATTTTCTCAGGCAACAGCATCGTTGATTAAAGATCAGCTGCTTAATTCGGATGAAGGCATTGCCCCGTTTTGGGGGATTGCCCATAACGGCCTGGCGCAGATTTTTCTGGGTGCCTATCAATTGTCCTATCTGAAAAGTCGGAACCCACAGTTGACGATTCCGGTGAGGGTTGCCGAGCGTGAGCAGTTTACCACCGAGGAGATTGCCCGCCTGATGTTGCATCCCAGTCACGCATACCCGGAGAGCGACGTGGGCTTCCGGGCGAGAACGATAGAAGGGTTGAGGCAGTTTTTTGCGCTCAGCGATCAGCAATTGGCGAATTTTACCGACAGCAGCCGTTCGGCCATTGCCAATGCCCGACGTTTGCTGAAGCTGGAACCGGAAGTGCTGGAGGCTGCTCAGCAGGGCAGAATCTCCTACACTATCGCTCGTGAACTGCTGTCCCTGCCGGCAAAAAAACAGATAGAGCTGGCCAAGGAGTTCGGGGTGAAGCCGCTCTCGACTCAGCAAATGATGGCCCGGATTCATGGTCGCGGTGTGCTGCAGGAAGAGTCCGCCGCAACGGCGGACGAGTCACCGGTCAATCCGGCTACCGTTGCACCGACCACAGTTGTGTCGAAACCGAAGAGCAACGATACGCTGCGTTATGAACAGATGATTTCCGAAGCCATGGGTTATCCGGCCGAGATTGTGGAAGGGCAGGGTGGTCGCGGACAGTTGGTGTTTTCACCGTTTAACGAAGCCGGGGCGGCGCACGTTGCTCAGCAGATTCCGGACGAGGTCTTCCGCCGCAGGGCGAGGATGGTGCTGGATTATGATTCCTTTGATGAGCTGGACGCTATTTTGGCCAAACTGTTTCCGCCCGAAGAGGATTTCTGAAGCACCAACGGTTGAATCGGTGGGGACAGGGCGGTATAACCTCGCTCAACATTCAAGGCAGACAATCTCGGGCGCTGCAGACAAAACAGTACAGAAGGGGTAGTACATGAAGAAGATTGCGATCATCACTGGCGGCCGCACCGGTATCGGCAGGGCGACCATTGAGCGTTTTCAGAACGAGGGGTTTCAGGTGATTAACCTGTCGCGCAAGCCGGTGGCGATGGAAGGTTGCATCAGTCTGATTGTGGATTTCTCCCAGCCAGATTGGGATTTGGCAATAAAGCAGCCGCTGGTGGAACACCTGGAAGGTTGTGAGCAGCTGGCGGTGGTACACAACGCCGGCGTGCATGTGAACGACCACGCACTGGAAATCGATCCTTTGGGTTTGCGGCGTTCGCTGGAAGTGAACGTGGTGGCACCGGCTATCCTCAACCGATTGCTGTCTCCTTATCTGTTGCCGGGTTCTTCTATCATTTATATAGGTTCTACGTTGAGCGAGAAGGCGGTGCCGGGTTGCACCTCCTATGTGACGGCAAAACACGCGGTGGTGGGGATGATGCGATCCACCTGTCAGGATCTGGTGGGACGTGAAATCCACACCGCCTGTGTGTGTCCCGGTTTTACCGACACGGATATGCTGCGCGAACACGTGGGTGGCTCGGAAGAGGTACTGAAAAGCATCGCAACCGTGTGTACCTACAATCGCCTGATCGAGCCGAAAGAAATCGCTGACACCATTTATTTCTGTGCGACGAACCCCGTCATTAATGGTGCCGTGTTGCACGCAAATCTGGGACAGGTTGAAAATTGATGGTTTAGCAATCGTCTGTTTGGAAATAAAAAAGCCCGGTATTTACCGGGCTTTTTAGTGGGCGGATCTTTTGTGACGGGGCTTTTTAGGTGAGAAAGCGTAGAGCCGAAATCTCGTCTGTTAAAGCTGCAAATAACGTTTCAGCTTAAACGTCAGGTAATAACACGGTCCGGTGTCCGCCAGCGCGCAACACATTTTGAACAGGTAGTTACTGCCCATGAGTACAAACATCTGTTGGGTGCTGATGCCTCCCGCCAACCAGACTGCACCGAAGGTGACGCTGATCACCATAAACGAATCCACACCCTGACTGATCAGCGTGCTGAAATTGTTACGCAGCCAGAGGTGTTTGCCGTTGGTGAGCTTTTTCCAGAAATGGAACAACTGAACATCGCAATACTGGGCAGCCACATAGGCCATCATCGACGCAAACATCGCACCGCTGGTGAGGGCGTAGATAAAGTCAAACAGCTCAACGGAGCCGGAGACTGTGTCGCCGCTGGGCATGCCCACGGGCTCTGCCAGAGTCAGTAGTTGCCAGGGTGGCATAGCATCAGGACTGACAGGTGGTACGGCCTGAGCCAGGTACAGGCAGGCAATGATGAAAATATTCAGACCCAAACCCACCGTCACCAGAAAGTTGGCTCGCCGTTTACCGTAGAGTTCACACACCAGGTCGGTACACAGAAACGTGATGGGGTAGGGCAGTACACCGATGGCCAGTGACATGGGGCCGAGTTGCACGAAGCGGGTAATGCCGATGACATTCAGCAGCGTCATGGAGCTGAGGAACACGCCGGCCAATATGAGAAAGACCCGTTCGCGCCGTTCATACAGCAGGGCTTCGGGGCTGGCGGATTCAATATTCTGGGGGTCAATCTCTGCAGAAGTATCCATAGGCGGTCGCAATTTCGGCAGTCA
Source organism: Pseudomaricurvus sp. (assembly GCF_965662505.1). NCBI lineage: Bacteria > Pseudomonadati > Pseudomonadota > Gammaproteobacteria > Cellvibrionales > Cellvibrionaceae > Pseudomaricurvus > Pseudomaricurvus sp. The sequence continues at coordinate 11,508 of NZ_CBFIHX010000013.1, forward strand.
AGGTTAAAGGGCGGCAGTCAACGTGAAACGGGCAGTATCGTCTTCGTTATGCATCTAAAAGATCAGGCGCCCGAAGTCGCGAGCGGATTGCGCCACACGGCGGCTCCCCACTGACCGGGACCCGAGGCAACCCGCAAGGTAATCTCTTTGATGTCCTTGTTCTCACTGTAACGAGAATCTTCCAGTAACTGATTGAGCAGATAGTGCGACAGTTCTTCAATGGTGATGTTGGTGACCGGCAGTACCAGCGTATCCGCTTTTAGAAAGGTCATCTCTTCATCGGCAAAAGTGACTTTGTAATTGCCACCGTCTTCATCAATTTGCTGATAGGGGGAGTCCCCGGCCAGCAACAGGTACTCATCAAGCCCGACGCTCAGTTCACGCAGAGAGTCTTTCAATTGGCTGTAGTTAAAACACATACCGTCAGGCTGTACGACGGCGGTGACAGCAGCGGATACAAAAAAGTTGTGGCCGTGCAGGCGCTCGCGCTCGGTGGCGGAAAAGATGGTGAAATGAGCTGCAGAAAAGTGCAGAGACTCTTTGGTGATATCAATGGTGGTCAGCTTTTCCACGCCTGTTCCTCGCCTTGGTTGCTTCTGATGCTTCTGGTGAGCCCGAAAAGCTGAAGTCTATCATCATATGGGGGATGTGAATCCAGCAAGCCCGCAAGGTTTTTAATCGCCGAGCGAAATGGTGTCCAGTCCGAGCTTACTCATAACTTACAAGGTTACCCAAATAGTCAACGCTGTAGTGCATAAGTGTGCTCCATCAGGCATAATTGGCCAGTTTTTGAACCCTTAAGGATAATGGAGACACTCTTGAGTAGCGCCGCTTCTATCACCAAATCAAAAAGCATCGCCGGAGCGAGCAAGCCTCGAACCAGACGCAACCCTGAACTGACCCGTGAGTTGATTTTGGAGTATGCCGGTAAACTGATGGCCAAAGACGGCCCTGAGGGGCTTAGTGTTTCCCAGGTGGCCAAGCAGGCTGGGGTCAATCGCGGTACGGCCTACCACCATTTCCAGACTCGGGAACAGCTCTTGGATGAAACCAAGGTTTGGGTCAGTGAAAAGCTGTGCCGGGAAGTGTTTGGTCACCTGCCCGGAGAAGAGCAAAAAGAGAAGCCCGATTCCAGAACGGTCTCGGCGAATCTTGCCAACTTTGCCATGGAGAACCCGGAACTTGGGCGCGCTTGGCTGTTTGATATTTTGAGCTCGACAGGTCCGATCAGCGACCCATTCTGGACGCTGTATAAATCCAATATCGATGAATTTGCGGATTCGGAAAAGGCGATGCCAGGTATTGATACCGAAGTGCATGCAGTGTCGACACTGGCCTCCGTCTTTTTGTGGCCGGTATGGGCTCGTGCGCACAGCAACTCTGCCGCCGGTCGCCGCAAAATGTCTCAGCGTTTCACGGATGAATCCATGCGTCTGTCTCTGTACGGCGCCCTCAACGCAGAACAATTCCCTGAGCTGGTGGCGGCGAATAAAGAGGCCCACAGCAAACCTAAAGCCAAGAAGGCAGCGACGAAAGCCAAGTCCAAGTCATCCAAATAAGCGCCCATGTGCAATCAGGACACCGATCTTTGGTGTCCTGATTCTTTCTTCCTTACATAGCCTTTCTTTTTTATCACCAAAAAATGAAGTTCGCACCATTGTGCGCCGGTATTCTGCATTCTCAGCGGCCTGTCACGCATCCTTAATACTGGCTTCGCGCCTATCTTACTGTACATCAATGTTGACTAAGTGCGATGTGACGTTGTAATCTGGTGAGTACACAACACAGGCTGAACGAATGGTTTCTTCGATCCTTTATCCCTACAACGGCTAATAATGGGTGGATCGGACGACACAGCCTTCCAAGCCTTACCCGGTTCAATTGACGGCCATTCTGCGTGGCGGTGCTATTGTTAACCTGATTTATCTCGGAGTATGACCAATCATGAATTTTGAGCTTTCTGATGACCAGCGCATGATGCAAGAATCCTTTGCCCGCTTCCTGGACGAGCAAAGTAGCAGTGAACGCGTGCGTGCTGCCGCCGAAAAAGACGGTTTTGACGCAGAGATGTGGGCAGGCCTTGGTGAGTTGGGCGCTTTTACTTTGCGCGTACCCGAAGAACTGGGTGGTCTTGGTCTGGGGCTGATGGACGCTGTGGTCCTGATGGAAGAGGCTGGTCGTACTCTGGCTTCTGGCCCGGTTGCCGAAACTCTGGTGGCATCCCGCATTCTGGCTCGACTCGCTGCTGAGAGTCAGGCTGAGCTGCTGGAACAGGTCATTATGGGTTCTCAAGTCGCGACCGTTGCCCTGCACGATGTGGCTGAACAGCCTTTGCAGTGGGTTGCCGGTGGTGCCGTTGCTTCTGCCGTTATTGCCCGTAAAGGCGATCAAGTGATTCTGGTTAACTTACCCGAAGGCGAGCGCTTTGAAGAGAATCTGGCGTCTACGCCGATCGCGGAATTAAAGCTGGACGTGGCTGACGCTATCGTTCTGGGAGAAGGTGCTGAAGCGGTGAAGGTCTTCGCGGAAGGACTGGAAGAGTGGAAGTTGCTGATGGCGGCGGCTCTGGCGGGCTTGTCTCGTCGCGCGGTAGAAATGGCGGCTGAATACGCCTGTGAACGTGAAGCTTTCGGTAAACAAATTGGTACCTATCAGGGCATGTCCCACCCTCTGGCCGATTTGATTACCGATGTAGATGGCGGCAAATACCTGACCTGGAAGGCGATTCACGATATTGCCAAAGGTCTGGATGCCGGTGACGCTCAGGTCTCTATGGCTCTTTACTGGAATGCCGATACTGCCGCTCGCGCGGTGACTCAGTCTCTGCACACATTTGGTGGTTACGGTCTGGCTACCGAGTACGATATTCATTTATATAACTTGCGCGCCAAAGCCTGGCCGCTGGTGTACGGCGATATTAATCTTCTGTTAGAAGAAGCCGGTCGTCGACTGTACGCAGGTGAAGAAACTGCTTTGCCTGATGTCGGAGAGGTTTCGATCGACTTTGATCTGGGGCCGGAAGCTAACGCCATGGCTGAAGAGTTGAAGCAGTTCTTCGAAGATAATCTTACTCCGGAACTGAAAGCCAAGGCTCACTATTCTTTCGACGGTTATGACGCCGGAATGCATAAAAAGCTGGCGGAAGCTAAGTTCTTGTTCCCGGCCTGGCCGAAAGAGTACAACGGTCGCGAAGCCGAACCTTACGTTATGAACGCGCTGCGTCAGGTATGGGAAGAGTACAACTGGACCACACACCCAGTCAGTACCACAGATTTGGTGGGCACCATGATCCGTAAAGTGGGCAGCGATGTCTTGAAAGACGAAGTGCTGACCAAAATCATCAACGGTGATGCGGTGTGTAGCTTGGGTTATTCCGAGCCGGGTTGTGGTTCCGACGTGTTTGCCGCCAAAACCAACGCGACTCAGCTGGAAGATGGCTCATGGCGTATTGACGGTGCCAAGATGTGGACCAGTGGCGCCAACATTGCCCAGTATGTAATTCTGCTGACGCGCACCAATCCCGATGTGCCCAAGCACAAAGGCCTGACCATGTTCATCGTGCCGCTGGATACTCCGGGGATCGAAGTTCAACCGGTGTACACCTTCCAGGACGAGCGCACTAACGCCACTTTCTACGATGGTGTCATCGTGAAGGACGAATACCGTCTGGGTGAAATTGACGGAGGTCTTCGTACCATGGCCACAGCACTGGAACTGGAACACGGCGGCGGCTTTAACAAAAGTCAGCGCAAACTGTCCCGTTCCGCCGAAGAATTGTGTGGTGAAATTCAATACAAAGGCCAGCCGTTGATTAAGGACATCGATGCCCAGAAGCGTCTGGCTCGTTCACGCATGCACTTCTACATTTCTGAAATGCTGGCCAACCGCGCTCTGTGGGTGGGTGTGACTGGTCGGGAAAACAAAGCTTACGGCCCGATGATCAAAATGTTCTCTTCCGAGAAGTTCCAGTCGGATTCCCGTGATCTGCTGGACCTGACCGCACCTTATTCTCTGTCCAAGCGCGAAGGCGCAGCGGGTGAAGTGAATCTGGCGTATCGCCATGCACATGGCACCACGATCTATGGTGGTACCAGTGAAGTTCATCGCAGTATGATTGCCGAGCGTGCACTTGGCTTGCCACGCACCCGCGGTTAAATCTGGAGAGTAGAGAATGAGCGAAGCCCCACATTTATTGGTCGAAGAAAACGGTGCAGTGATTGTCTGCACCTTGAATCGCCCAGAAAAATTGAATGCTCTGACCGGACAAACCATGCGTCTGTTCGAAGAGGCGCTGCACAAGTTCCGCGATACGGCGGAACTGAAAGTGATGTTGATCCGCGCCACTGGCCGCTTTTTCTGCGCCGGTGCCGATCTGCGTGACAAAACCGGCGAGCCGGAAGCGCCCGCTAATACGGCGACAGCGATTCGTGAAAAACACCGTCTGCGTCTGCACGGCATGCATCGTATCTATGACGAAATGGAACATATCGAAAAGCCCATCGTCGTGGCTCATCAAGGCACTTGCGTCGGCGGAGGACTGGAGTTGTCCCTGTCCTGTGATTTCCGCCTGGCGGCGAAAAGTGCCAGTTACGCGTTCCCGGAAGGTAAGTTTGGTGTATTGCCGGCGTCCAACGGTGTCAGCCGCCTGACCCGTTACGTTGGTCCTCATTGGGCACGCTACCTGATCATGGCGAACAAACCTGCTGATGCCGACCGCGCTTACACCATGGGTCTGGTTCATGAAGTTTATCCGGACGAAACCTTTGATGCCGATGCGATGGAGTTCTGCGAGCATCTGGCGAAGCAAAATTCCGAGCAGATGGGCGCTGCCAAAGTGGCCATCGAAATGGCTCACGAGCTGGGACGCGATCAGGCTCGTCATGTTGAGCGTATGGCTAACAGCGCACTGATGCTGAACCCGGATTATCTGGCCATGATGGAGAAGTATGTCTCCAATATCGGCTCCAAAGGGAAGTCGTAGGTGCCAGAAGAGCAAGTATCTGAAAAGAAAGCGATTGATGCTCAAACCCTGGAAGCAGAGGGGTGGGAGCGACTGGACGCTGATGGTTTTACCGGCCTGGCCGGCCCTATCTGGAGAAAGGTAGAGGGTGACCAGCACATCATGGGTTTGCTGTTGGAACCCAAGCATTGCAACTATCATTTAGGGACTGTGCACGGTGGGCTGGTAATGACGTTTGCCGATATTGGGCTGGGCGCGGGCATGTCTGCTGTTATGGGCGAAAAACGTATGGGATGCGTCACCGTGTCCCTGCAAACCCAATTTGTGTCAGTGGCTCGGGTGGGGGAGTTTATAACCTGCCATCCGGAGCTGGTACGTGCCAGCAAATCTTTGGTGTTTCTGCGCGGGCTGATAAAGGCTGGCGATAAAACCATAGCCAGCTGCGAAGGCATCTGGAAACTGCTTGATTCGGCAAAAAGTCAGTCTTAGCTAACTTCCCGGTGGCTGGTATCTGCCGGGAGGATGTGCTTAAATTACCTGTTAGACAACACTGTTGTTTTTAAGCTGGTTTTTACTAACTACTTACTAGTTTCTACTAACTACTGGTTTCTACTAACTAATAGTCTAGTCGCCTGTCGTGGTTAAGCTTAAGCCTGTCAGGGTTAACTGTTGGAAGGGCTGACTGACATCCGGTTAGCTCAAATTCGATTCTAAAATACTGTAGAAGGTGTATATGTTCTCTGCAATTTCCATTAATAAAGATGAAGCGGGCCAATCCGTAGAAGTTACCCAGATTGACGAGTCTCAACTGCCCGAAGGTAACGTCACAATTGACGTTGACTATTCAACACTGAACTACAAAGATGGTCTGGCCATCACCGGCAGCTCACCGGTTGTGCGTAAATTCCCAATGGTGCCTGGTATTGATCTGGCAGGTGTTGTCTCTGAAAGCAGCCATGCAAACTGGAAAGCCGGTGACCGTGTTGTACTGAACGGTTGGGGTGTAGGTGAAGGTCACTGGGGTGGCTTGTCTCAAAAAGCTCGTTTGAACGGCGACTGGTTAGTTGCTCTGCCAGAAGCGTTCACCAGCCGTCAGGCCATGGCGATTGGTACCGCTGGCTATACTGCTGCTTTGTGTGTAGACACTCTGATGGCTCACGGTGTACGCGCCGATCAGGGCGAAATTTTGGTAACCGGTGCTACCGGTGGTGTTGGTAGCTTTGCGGTAGCCTTGCTGGCCAAAGCAGGTTTCACAGTTGTTGCTGCGACGGGCAAAGAGTCCGAAGCCGACTACCTGAAAAGCCTGGGTGCTTCCGATATTATTCTGCGCTCTGAGCTGTCTGAAAAAGGTAAGCCTCTGCAGAAAGAGCGTTGGGCTGGTGTCGTTGATTCTGTCGGTAGCTTCACTCTGGTTAATGCCTGTGCACAAACTCAATACGGCGGTGTAGTTGCTGCGTGTGGTCTGGCACAAGGTCCTGATTTCCCTGCGACTGTTATGCCGTTTATTCTGCGCGGTGTGTCTCTGTTGGGCGTTGACAGTGTTATGGCTCCTATCGAGTTGCGTCAAGCAGCGTGGAAGCGTCTGGCGAAATATCTGGATCCTGCTCAGCTGGATACCATTGCGGATGAAATCAGTCTGTCGGAAGCGATTCCTGCAGCGAAAGATTTGCTGGAAGGTAAAATCCGCGGTCGTCTGATCGTCGATGTTAATAAGTAAGCTTTAGTTCTCAATAAGTGAGTTCTTTGGTGAGCTTTCTATCCAGGGCAGTTTCTCTGCCCTGGATGCATTTCTCCCGTTATCCTTTTCCCGATGACTTTCTATGACTAGCATGTCTGAACAGACTATTTCTGTTGAACCTGACAAGCTGGGGATTAAGTCTCATCTTGCAATTGTTGCGATCGCAATTGGCTTTATCATCAACCCGATCAACGGTTCACTGGTGATTACAGCTTATCCACACATGGCTGAAGTGTTTGATGTGCCCTACGCGCACATGTCGGCATTGGTCATGTATTTTATGGCGGCGACGGCGGCGACCCAACCCTTAGCGGGTGGTATTGGCGACAGCATAGGCCGTAAAAAGTTATTTCTGATTGGTATTGCCGGGTTCACGGTTGCCAGTTATCTCGCCGCCATATCGATTACGTTTTCCAGCTTGTTGATCTGGCGAATTGCTCAGGCGGTTTTTTCCGGTGTGATTTTATCCAACGCACTGGGTCTAGTGGGGCAAGTGGTGCCCTCTGCAATGACCGGTCGTTATCTGGGTATTCTCAATTCCTTCATGGTTGGCGCAACGGCGGTGGGCTTCCCCCTCGGCGGCGTGTTAGTGGAAGCCTTCGACTGGCCGATGTTATTTTGGCTCAGTGTTCCTCTGGGTATTGTCGCGTTTTTATTAGCGGTATTTTGTATTCCCAAAGATGAACCCAGGAAAACCCGTTTCACCAGTGTTAGCTTTATCGGTCTTCCGTTCTTACCGCTGGCCTTTTTACTGCAAAGTTTTGTCCAGGATACGCCCATGCTTCCTGGCATGCTGATGCTTACCGTTACACTGGCTATCGTCATGCTCGGTGTAATGAAATCAAAAAATTCACGGGCCCAGTTTCAAGCGATCAACAACCGTTCGTTTAATCTGAGCTGCGGTATTGCCTACTTTACCTCCTGCATTCAGTTTGGGATTATCTTTACGTTACCTGCCTGGACTTTGGTGTCTTTGGGAATTAACAGCGGTACCTTGGGGTTATATCTGTCGGCCTTTTCTCTGACAATTTTTCTGTTAAGTCCAATTGTCGGTAAATTGTTGGATCGGCAGGGTATGGGAAAAATTAAATGGTTTGGTTTGGGCGTGTTCGGTATAGCGCTATCGTTGTTGCTCAGCTGGTTAACCCTGTTCAGTTTCGCATTGATTGTCTGCTCGCTTGGTTTGGCGATTGCGGTGTCTTTGTTAATCAGTCAGCGCACAGCCATGTTTGCCACTGCCGGTGAATCTCAGGCTTTGGGCATGGGGTTGTTCAGCAGTTGGCGTTCTGTGGGTGGCCTGTCAGGTAATGCGTTGGCCGCGATCGTTATGTCGAGCTATCCCACCGTCACTAAACAGGCGGGGCTCGATGTATTTCAGTGGCAGGTCATGTTGTTCTTTTTGCCCTTGACGCTGTGTTATTTTTTTCTGAACGAATCTAAACGGATTAAGCAAAAGAGCAAGTACTGAGAAATCGTAAAAAGTAAAAAATATTAATTAACTGATAATAAACATAAGAGGTTTAACATATGAATACGAAATCAAAACAACCCCTTAAAGTTGTTCAGTGGGCAACGGGTAATATCGGCACACGTTCTTTAAGAGCAGTGATTGAGCATCCGCATCTGGAATTGGTGGGCTTGTTTGTACACTCCGAAAACAAGGTTGGACGGGATGCCGGCGAGTTGTGTGGTCTGGATCCAATAGGAATTTCTGCGACTAACAGTATTGAAGATGTTCTTGCTTTGAAACCGGATTGTGTTTTGTACATGCAGGAAGGCTGTAATATCAGTCAATTGTGCCGTTTGCTGGAGTCTGGGTGTAACGTCGTCACGACCAGAGTTGAGCTACATCATCCTGGGTCGTTGGATGCTGAAACGCGGAACAGCATCGAGTCTGCCTGTGAAAAAGGTGGGACATCTATTTATAGCACCGGTTCAAGTCCCGGGTTTATTACCGAAGCCGTACCTCTTGCGCTCACCTCCTTGCAGCGTCGGCTCGATCACCTGATCATTGATGAATTCGCAAATTTAACGACGCGGAATTCACCGGAGTTACTGTTTGATATTATGGGCTTTGGGCAACCACCGTCGAGTTTTGGCGAAGAACGACTGGCACATGTGAAGGTGGGCTTTGCTGCATCGTTAAATCAATTGGCGGACTCTCTTGGACTGCCGTTGGATGATGTCACCGTTACGGGCGAAGTGGCTGCGGTGGATAAAGACGTTGAGATTGCAGCAGGCGTCTTGAAAGCCGGCACAGTCGGTGGGCAGCGGATTACCATTACCGGTATGCGCAATGGTGAACCCTTGATGCAAATGCGCCTGAACTGGTATTGCACCAAAGAGTTGAATAACGATTGGGAATTGCGCGTCAACGGTTGGCGAGTTCAGGTCTTGGGTGATACACCGTTAGATGCCTCTTTGGCATTTTCACCAATTGCCGATGAGGATATGGCGGCAACCACGCCGGGTTATACCGCACACCGTGCTGTGAATGCCGTGAGTGTTGTGTGCGCAGCCAAACCTGGAATTTGTACCACGGGTGAAATGCCGCAAGTCATTGCTAAGCTGGGATAAAGTTTTCGTTTATAAACACGAAGCTATCTTCCTAAACTAAAAAGCCCGGATATTCTCCGGGCTTTTTATGTTGCGTAATTACTTATCTGGGAACAGATTAAGCAATAGGCTCTTCACCTTCCAGCTTGGTGCGGTGCATCATGCGGCCACTGTTTGCAGGGTAATGAGTCGCGCGGTGCAGAGTACCGGTGTTGTCCCAGGCTACCAGATCACCTTTGGTCCACTTGTGTGAGTAAACGTATTTAGGCTGGGTGCAGTGAATACGAAGCTTGTGCAGCAGGGCACGACCTTCTTCGTAATCCATGCCTTCAATATGACTGGCAGAAGCACCAATAACCAATGATTTACGACCTGACTCGTGCGCCCAAACCAAAGGATGGGTTCTTGATGGCATCATGTTCCAGGTAGATATTTGTTCCAGGGTAGGCTCTGGGTGCACATAATATTGTGCCGCCGCGAGGCTGTGAACAACACGAAGGTCTTTGTAAGCAGCCTTGTCTTCTTCTGGCAGGTCTTCGTAACCTACATAGGTGCTACAGAACTCAGTGTTACCACCCGTTTCTGATGGCTTAAAGCCGTTCAGCAGTGATGCCAGGATGGGTACATCCAGAGTGGATCCATCCATGTGCCAGTAGAACGCGCCTTTCAGGTAGTCGGCGTGTTCATTTTCTTTGGTGTCGAGGGTTACCTTGTAGATACCGCCTTCACCTTCATCGATCACATGGCCGAGGGTTTTAGTGAATTCCAGTTGCTCTTCGCTGGTAAAATTGATCTCTTTAAGAACAAAGACACCATTAGCTTCCAGCGCTTCACGGATTTCAGTTGAGTGCTTGCCGCTTAGCAAGGTCTCTTTATCGGCCTTGATTTCGACGCCAATATTATCTTTTATTTTTTCAATCGAAAAACTCATGGATCTTCCTCCCAAAACGCCTACCAGCAGGCCTCTGTATAATTGCAATAGAATTTACTAAACCCCAAAGGTATAGTCAACAGTGGTGTTGATTAGATGGGTGTAAAGTTCTGGGTGTTGAGGCCATTTATCACCTTTTACATAGGCTGATGAAGTAGACGTTTTTGTGGTGCTTGGTATTGAATGTGAACAGGTGGCGGATACTGCTCCATTAGTATTAACGCTCTAGGAGTTGAGAAAACTACCGATTTTTCTGCACACAAAATGAAACTTCGGAGAGGCCATAATTGCAAGGTTGCCGTTGTATCATTTAGTCTCGGCTGTCACTCAGATCACAGCTATAACTATGCAAAAAGTCAGTATGCCGCCATGGTTTCCAAGTACACCAACCTCGCGTCGTCTGGCGGTGAAAGTTTGGGAGGAATATTGGGAGAAATATACAGTCAACGTTGGCAGGATAGTCATTGGAACAGCGATCAAAAAAAGTGGCTTTTATAAAGCCACTTTCTCCACAGCGCCTTTCTACAGAGCCACTTTCTTTAAAGCTACTATCTATCAAGACTAACTATAAAACCACTTATCATTTTAATAGATCGTAACTTACCATCGTCCTCTCTCGCGATGTCAGTTCGCCTTGAACATTCATAATGCGAAACTACTGCCTTTTTCTAATCAGAAACTCTTAGGCCATTCAGAAACAGCTTCACACAAAAGTGAATGTGGTCTTCCAGATTTTTAAATCCCTCAACCTTAATGCCTGTCAGCATCCCCCTGGCTGGAGCGCCTACTGCCATGCTGAGGAATAATGATGCGGTTGTTTCGGGACGCTCCAGAAAGATTTCTCCGCGTTCAGCGTGTTGCTGCAAAACCTGTTGTACAAAGTTAGCCGTGGGGGCTGTGCTTTCTTGATAGAGCAGGCCGAGCAACTCCGGAAAGCGATGGGATTCTGTATTCACAATACGTTGTAATGCGAGTCCGCGAGGGGTGAGAAAGTGATTGGCACGCTGCAGGGCGATGGCGACCAAAGTAGTTTCAAGGTCATCATCGACGACTGCCCCCAGAGTTTCTTCTATCGGAGTCGCGTGGTCGTGGAAGGCCTTCTGTAAAGAGGCTCTGAATAATGCTTCCTTATTCTCGTAATGACCGTAAATGGTTCGTTTGGTCATATGAACTGCGGCAGCGATATCGTCCAGGGTGGTGGCATCAAAGCCATTTTCCAAAAAAAGCTTCACGGATATATCCAGCAATTCAAGGTGTCTTTGTTTGGCCTGTGCGGCTGTAGGGCGGCCGGCCCTGGGTTTCTTTGTCGCTGTTTTAGTCATAGCTCTTAAAAAATAGTTGATTTTTATGTGAATGCGCCGATAATAACACCTGTAGAGTGTCATTAAATAATTATATAAAACCAGTGAGACATTTCATGCAAGCATATCACCTTTTCGCCACATCAACGCCAGATAACGACTCAGGCCCTGTGAGTCAGTAGATACATATTTCAATAACAGCATTAAACAATGTTATTTCCAGATGATATCTACCGTGATGGTTTTTTAGATCACCCTCGCTTGGGGTTGCAATGTTCTGCACTGCAACCCTTTTTTATCGGAGGGGGAAACCTGCAATAAACAAGAAAAGTGACACGAGGTTTATGTGAAAAGTTTAATGTCAGGGATATATACGGGTTGGCGAGTGCATGCAGGCGCTTTTATGTGTGCCATGCTGATTGCGGGTTGTACGTCTTATATTTTCGGTCTGTTTGTCATTCCGGTATCGACAGAGTTCAACCTTAGCCGTGCAGAGATCAATAATGGTTATATCGCCTTTCTGCTAGGGGTTGGTGTTCTCTCGCCCATCGTCGGACGATTGCTGGATAAGTTCTCTTCCAGGCTGGTGATGGGTTGTGGGGGCATATTATTTGGCCTGGGAATGTTAGGCATTGCACACGCACAGAATCCGCTATTGATCATTATTTATATTTTGTTGCCCGTTGCGTTTGGTATGGCGGCTTGCGGAACTTTGGCGGCAAACACGGTAGTGGTGCGGTGGTTCGGTCGCAACCGAGGGAAAGCGTTGGGTGTATTGGCTATTTCGACGTCGGCCGGTGGTTTTATTTTTACTCCACTGACTGCTGTTTTAATTGAGCAGTACGGCTGGAGAGGCGCCTTAGAAGTGATTGGCATCCTCGCTATTGTTGTGATTGTTTTTATGACGACAGTGGTGATTCGCAATAAGCCAACGGGAAGAGAAAGGGGCTATTGCGCAGAGCTTTCCACACCGGTAGGCGATAATGATCCTGCTGATGACCGGCAAAGTCATTTATGGTCTTATGCCGAGTTGCTAAAAAACCGCAACTTTTGGTTGCTGACGTTAGGGGTAGGTTTGCTTTATAGCAGTGATCAGGCCATGGTGACTTCGAACGTACCTTATTTTCAGGATATTGGCATCGGACTTTCGGAAGCGGCTCTGATTGCTTCTTGTATGACAGCTTCAGCGATCGGCGGAAAAATGTTAGTGGGCTTTTTGGCCGATAAAGTGGATTTGCGACATGTCTTCTATGTGGTTGCCATCGCCCATATCGCTATACTTTTAGTCTATTTGTCACAGCCACCTTTCTGGGGACTTTTGATCTTGGCGACCATTTTTGGGTTGGGTATTGGTGGTGTTTTTCCTGTTTGGACAACCATGCTGGCCTGGACATTCGGTTCCACAAGTTATGGAACCATTATGGGGTTAATGACGATCTTTTTTAAGTTGGGTTCAATCCTGACGGTGCGTTTTGTTGGAGAAGTATTCGATGCAACAGGGAGCTATGAGACGGCTTTCTATGTATTTATAGCGATGGTCGTTTTAGCCATGGTCATGGTCTCCATGATGAAACCCCAATCAGGACTGCCAGCGAAGAAGACTGAACCAGTAACAGACACTCCTTATCAAGCAACAAAGACTACATCGTGAAGCTTAGAAGACTTCACCATGAAACTTAGTTAAAACGTCAGGCGTAGTTAAAAAAAGAGTATGGTTAAGCAAGTTATTTGCTTGTTTATCCATACTCAAACCACCGAGGGGTGTTAGGGAAAATGCAAACTGCCAAGGTTTTCGGATAACCTGTAACAGATTAAGAGAGGGGAAAGCTGTTACAGGTTAAGCAGGGAGATAGTCTTTTATTAAGGCCGTGCTGACTTCCCAGATCTTTTTGGCAAACTCGTCATTCTGAGCAGCGGTGCTGGGGTCTTCCGGTTGCCGTTGGTAGTAATACCCGTTGCTGCTTTTGCCCGCCTCATCTGAGGTTGCGACCCAAACCAATGCTTCAGCTGCCTGCACAGGCGTAAAGGATTCTTGTGTGCGAAGGTACGCTTGTACTTCTGGGGCGGTATGACTGGCAAAGTTACTGTCGACAACCCCAGGATGCATGGCATGAACCACAATACCGTCGGCAGCCACTTTGTTGGTCAATTCCCGATTGAATAACAGATTGGCCAATTTTGCCTGACAATAAGCCGCTGCCGGGTCGAAATGCTTTAACAATTGCACATCAGTCCAGTCAAATCCTTCAGAAGAAAGATGAGCTGACGACGACACGCTGAGAATACGACAATGTCCGGGCGATACCTCGGCTGCGGTTTGTTGCAACCTTGGCAATAACCTCAGAGTCAACAGAAACGGAGCCAGGTGATTACTGGCAAAGGTGACTTCATTGCCTTCGCTGGTTAACTTAAAATCGGCGTTCATGCCACCTGCGTTATTAATCAACAGGTCAATACGAGTCGTGGACTCAAGGATACCGTTAGCAACTTTGGCTACCTCGCTCATCAGTGACAGGTCGGCGGTATACATGTCGATCGAGGTACCTTGGGCGGCTGACTCGATATCTTTCTGGGCGGCAGCTGTCCTTTCAGGGTTGCGGCCAACACCGATCACGCGCCAGCCCTGTGATGCAAGAAGAATGGCCGTTTCTTTACCGATGCCAGAACTGGCACCGGTAATCACTGCGACCCTGGGATTGTTGTCGGTCATCAGGCAATATCCTCATCAGCCATCCAATGGACAAACCGTTGCAGTGGGTACATGGCATCGTGCGGCCCACCCATGGCGTGCTTATTGGCGCCGCCCAGTTGGCACACTCGTTGACCACCGCCACTGGCAATGCGATCGCGAATATCAGTCTTGCGCTCTGGCGGCCAGATGCCAATGGTTTGTGTGGCCACGTTGACGTAGCGAATGGCTTCGTCGAGGCTGGGAACCATGACGATGTTGGCAGTCTTGTTGCTCGGATGAAAATCGACGGGTTTGTCGGTCAGAATAACCATGCCCCGACCGTCGCCTTTCCCCCAAACTTCATAGTCGCCCATGGCTTCAAGAACTTCGATCTCGTCGCGAGTGTCATTAGGCAGCGGTTGGGCGACTGCGGAAGAAACCTCACGATCCACATTCAGACGTTCAAGCAATTTGGCACAATACTTTTTGATCTGTGCTTTGTTGTCTTGGTTTGCTTCCACAAATACAAAGCGACTGGCCAGACAAGCTTCTTGATTGTAGACAGACACATCGGCGGCGGTTCGCTCTGCGGTCTCGGCAATACTGTCATCATCGGTAAACGCTTCAGCACCAATCATGGAAATTGAAGACTTGGGATCAAAAGACACCATTTGCAAACCTGGGCCTAAATAACTGATGACATTTTTAATCGCGTCACCACCGCCCCAGGCCACAATTTTGTCAAAATACTGTGGCCGATAAAGTGTCTTCTCGATGGATTCATCGCCACCACGCCAATAGACCGCCGACATGGACTTGACCACAGGGTGATTGGGGTCGACTTCAGCCATGGTGCGTAAAATAGCAACACAGGTGAATGGATCGCTAGACGGCATCTTGAACAGGTTGATGGCTTTGACCAGTGCACCCTGCGCAATGGAAGAGATACAACCCGCAGGAGAGTTGCCCGCCAGCATGTGAATCATCCGGCTGGGAAAGGCTCGCACGGAACTGACATTGCCCAGCATATCGGTTTTGGTGATCCAGCGGTCGAGGTATTCCGGATTGGAAAAGTTAACCTCCACCTGAGACATCAACAGCTCTTTGTTTAAAAAATGACGAGCGTTGCGGTACAGGTTTTCAACCACTCGACGTGGCAACGGGTTGGTGGCCGAGAGGCGCTCAAGGCATTCCTGTAAGTGGACGTTGGTAGACAAATCGAGGCGTTCACCGGTTTCCACCAGAAAGTCGATGATTTCACTGAGTGGAACGTCCAGTAATGGTGGCATTTCACTGCGAGGAGTCACCAGCTGATCAAGGCTAAGCACAGGCGTGGCAAAGTCTGCCCCCAGGTCTCTTGAACGGTGCTGAACGTCATTACCTTCTACCAATTGACCGCGTACGAAATGGGGAGCCGCCAGGATTTGATTAGAGTGAGTATCTGTCATGATGCACCTCTTACATAAGCATCGATGGTGCCCGAGCAACTGATCTTATCGCCGCCCGGCAGGTCGGAATAACGGACAATGTCACTGTTAATGCTGGGGCCGTGTGCACCGCACTCGCATTGTCCGTAATTAACTTTGATTTTGTCGCCAGAGATGACGCCGCCCCAGCGACCTTCGACAGAAAGATCCAGGAAGCCTGCACGGCCCTCCACTTCGCCTTCGGTTTCGGTGATGAGGTTGTCGCCACCCTGATCCAGTAACAGCAAAATAATCCAGGGCGGTACGTGATAACGTCCGGCACTGCAGCGGGGCATGGTGGTGTTCAGTTCTTGCATGCCGTAGTACTGGTATATTTTGTGATCTGGAATGTTGAAGGTTTCCAGAATGTACTCGCGATAGTTGTCTGGCAAATTGGCACCTTTCAGACCTCCACCAACCAGCATGGCGTTATCAGCGGAAAAGTCCTTACCACTGTAGCCTTTCTCTCTGACCAGTTCAGCGACTTGATAGAGGGTGCTAAACATACCGCAGATCAACAGTTTCTCACCACGACTCTCGATCAGTGCTTCAGCTGTTTTTATGACGCCCTCATTCATATCTTTTGCGCGACGCGCAGAAGTGGCTTCGAATTCAGCGACGTCCTCTGGCTTGGCGGTGCCGTCGGCGATGGCTCGGCGCATGCTGACCATATGACTGATACGGCCGACGGTGATCGGTTCGCAAGGGAATTGAAAGTCACTGCCGTTGCCGAAGGCATTGGCGATCGCGTCGCGACTGTCATCGTTGCGAACACTACGAGCAACGGGGGCAACACCCATAATTTTAAAACTGTTGTCTTGCGAACAGCCAGTGGCCCATTCAAAGCCAGCGGCATGATTGGCTCTGGACATATGGCGATCGGCCATAGAGGCATTGATCATCGAGCATTTGCCGGTGGTGCCGCTGGAGCAAGAGACAAAATGCTCGGTGTTTTCCAAGGCTTTCAGCCATCCATCCAGATCGGATACTGAGTCTGTGTCGATCCCTTCTACAGGGGTCGCAGACAGAGTTTGCAGCCATTTGCCCATGCGATCCCATTGCCCTTCAGTCAACCAGTTTTCGGGGTAACTCTTGTAGGTTGTATGGGCAAACAGAAGTGGAACGATATCGCTCAACTCTTTAATTTGGCGAATGTCGGCAGTCTCGGCGCGTTTTGAAAGCAATTTGATCTTGTGAAGCTTGTCTTGAAAGAGCTCGTTAGCCGCTTCCAACTGTGTGTGAAGGCGTTCTGCGTAAGGTGTGTCAAAGCGATCTTCAGCATTGACTCGTTTTGTTATGTTTTTTAATGACGTCACGTTGCGCTACTCCTGAATATCCGTTGTCCGATTTAATGGCTACTGGTTAGTATCATTAATCTTTTCGGACCAAATTTCAAGCACTACTTTGTTATGTGGCGTCAAAATGGTTCTGAGAGGGTTTCTTTTACCGTGAAACCCTCAGATTCTGGGGTTTGCTATAGTTGAGTGACTAAGCCACAGTTAATGACTCGGCAATTCATATTCCATTCTCAGTCAGTCACCATTTCTACCCGTTTGAACAATTCTTTCAGGAGGTCAGGATGAACAACAGTTTTTCTTCGCGCAGCACATTTCGCGTCAACGACAAAGATTATGTGATCTACCGACTGGACGCGTTGGCCGACCAGTATGACCTTTCCCGTTTGCCCTACTGCCTGAAAGTGTTGCTGGAAAACCTGCTTCGCAAGGAAGATGGAAAGAGCGTCACCGCAGATGATATCCACAAGCTGTGCCGCTGGAAGGGGGCGGATGAGGCGACTGAACAGGTGAATTTCACCCCGGCGCGGGTGGTGTTGCAAGATTTTACCGGCGTGCCGGCTGTGGTTGATTTGGCTGCCATGCGTGCGGCGATGCGGGATTTAAACAGCGATCCCGCCAAAATTAATCCGTTGGGCGCTGTGGACCTGGTGATTGATCATTCAGTGATGGTGGATTATTTCGGTACGCCCGAGGCGTTGGGCAAAAACACCGAAAAAGAGTTTGAGCGCAATAACGAGCGCTACCAGTTTCTGCGCTGGGGACAGCAGGCCTTTTCCAACTTCCGCGTGGTGCCGCCTGGCACGGGTATCGTTCATCAGGTGAATCTGGAATATCTCGCTCATGTGGTGATGACGGATAAAGAGGGTGATGAGTTGGTTGCTCTGCCCGATACACTGGTGGGTACCGATTCTCACACCACCATGATCAATGGTCTGGGCGTACTTGGTTGGGGCGTAGGTGGCATTGAGGCCGAAGCGGCGATGCTGGGGCAGCCGGTGACTATGTTGATCCCGGAGGTCGTCGGCTTTGAATTAAAAGGCGAGCTGCCCGCCGCAGCCACGGCCACCGATCTGGTACTGACGGTGACGGAAATGCTGCGCAAGCGCGGTGTGGTGGGTAAGTTTGTCGAGTTTTACGGGCCGGGCTTGTCGAATCTGCCGTTGGCGGATCGTGCCACGCTGGGCAATATGTCCCCGGAATTTGGTGGCACCTGCGCGATCTTCCCTGTCGATGAAGAAACCCTGCGCTATATGGAACTGACCGGACGCGATGCGGAGCAGATCGCTTTGGTGGAGGCTTACTGCAAAGAACAGGGCCTTTGGCGTCGGGACGATGATCCAGTGGCGGATTACAGTGACACCTTATCGCTCAACCTGGGGGATGTGGTGCCCAGTATTGCCGGGCCAAAGCGTCCACAGGACAGAATTTCCCTGACGGATGCCAAAGCGGCGTTTGAAGCTCTGGCGAACGAGGAAAACAGTCATTCTCCTGCGGTGGTAGCCAGTGACGCCGATGCCCGTTTTTCTTCCGAAGGGGGGCAGGCTGCCATCGACAACACCAATACCCATGAACGCGGTGCCGTGCCAGTGGAAATGAACGGCGAGGAGTTTCTGTTGCACCACGGCGCGGTGGTGATCGCGGCCATTACCTCCTGTACCAACACCTCCAATCCAGCCGTGATGATTGCCGCAGGCCTGGTGGCGAAAAAGGCCCACGACCTGGGATTGAAAGTGAAACCCTGGGTAAAAACCTCACTGGCTCCTGGATCGCAGGTGGTGCCCGCCTATCTGGAAAACGCTGGATTGTTGAAGCCGCTGGCGGATATGGGATTTGATATCGTCGGTTTTGGTTGCACCACTTGCATTGGCAATTCGGGTCCATTGCCTGCGCCAGTGCAAAATGCCGTGCGCGCCGGAGACGTATTGGTGGCCGGCGTACTGTCGGGTAATCGCAACTTTGAAGGCCGAATTCATCAGGATGTACGGGCCAACTACCTGGCTTCTCCACCGTTGGTGGTGGCTTATGCTCTGGCCGGGAATATGAATGTGGATTTGCTCAATGAGCCGCTGGGCACAGACAAAGCCAATAAACCGGTTTACCTGAAAGACATCTGGCCTTCGCCTCAAGAGGTCGCCGATACCATCCACAGTGCCATGACCGAAGGTCTCTATAAAGACAAGTACGCGGACGTGTTTGCCGGCACTCAAAGCTGGCGCGAGCTGCCTGTCCCCGCCGATAAAATTTACTCCTGGCCGGCGTCCACTTACGTGAAAAAGCCCCCGTACTTTGACGGTATGACCATGGAACTACCCGGCGCGCCGGACATCACCGGCGCCCGCTGTCTGGTGAAAGTGGGGGATTCCATAACCACGGATCACATCTCCCCAGCTGGTGCCATTAAGCCCGACAGCCCCGCTGGTGAATACCTGACTTCCCAGGGTGTGGCGGCTGAGGACTTCAACAGTTATGGCTCGCGACGAGGCAATGATGACGTGATGGTACGCGGCACCTTTGCCAATATTCGTCTGAAAAACCAGATGGCGCCGGGCACTGAGGGCTGCTGGACGACTTATCTTCCCACCGATGAGCAGATGAGTATTTACGACGCCTCACAGCGTTATCAGTCGGACAAAACCCCGCTCATTGTGCTGGCGGGCAAAGAGTACGGCACCGGTTCCAGTCGTGACTGGGCGGCCAAAGGCACCAATCTGCTGGGTATCAAAGCGGTCATTGCCCAGAGCTTTGAACGGATTCACCGCTCCAATCTGGTGGGCTTTGGTGTGCTGCCATTACAGTTTAAAGCGGGGGAATCTGCTACCTCTCTAGGTTTGGATGGCACAGAAGTTTTTGACTTTCAGGCGGTAGACGGTGAACCGAAATCTCTGTCCATTAGTGCCCGTAATGACACCGAAACCATTAGCTTCGAAGTGGATGTACGCATCGACACTGAAGTCGAATGGGACTACTACCGCCACGGCGGTATTCTTCATTACGTGCTGCGTCAGTTGGCTGCCTAGCTTGCATTAGTCGATCAGCGAATGTCATGATTTTGCTTTAATGATTCATCAATGTTGTATAGTGTGTTTTGCGATAACAACGGATCAAATTAGCAAATCAGAGAGGACGCTGCAGTGTCGCTGCGCATGAACTCAAGCACCGTTGAAGAGAAACCGGTGATCGTATCGGCGGCCGGCATCGATTTTTCAGCTCTACAGCGGGGGGACTCGCCTCGCACGGTATTTCTTCATGGCTTCGGTGGTGACCTTCACACATGGGACAGGCTGTTTGCACAACTAGACCCTAAGTTCTCTGCGCTGCGTTACGATTTGCGAGGCTTTGGCAAAACGGCCAGTTCCCATGATAACCCCTTCCGGCACAGTGATGATTTGTTGGCTTTGCTAAACGCGCTGAATTTATCACCCTGCGATCTGGTTGGCGTATCCATGGGCGCCAGTGTGGCCCTGAATTTTGCTCTGAACTATCCAGAAAAGGTCCGCAAGCTGATCTTGATCAGTCCCGGTTTGATGGCGTGGGAATGGTCAGATTCCTGGCGACAACGGTGGAAAGCGATTGTGGATGTTGCCCGTGGTGGTGAGATGGCAAGAGCCAGGCAACTGTTTTACCAGCATCCTTTGTTTGCCAGCACTCGCAACAGTAATGCGGCGCAAGAATTGTACGACAGTATTATGAGATTCTCTGGTCGAGAGTGGCTGCAAAATAATGAACAGCCAGAGTTGCCGGATGTGGATCGATTGGTTGAATTAAATGTTCCGACGTTATTGTTAACCGGTGGCCGAGATCTGGATGACTTCCAGCTGATCGCCAATTTACTGGAAGGGTGTGTCAAAAATATAGAGCGCATCGACTTTCCTGAGCAAGGGCATCTTCTCCAATTGGAAAAGCCGGATGAATGCGCGAAGTCGATACAGACTTTCTTGGCAGAAATATAACTTCAGAAACCGTCACTGAAATAATCTATAAAACCATGCAAGAACTTATACATCTATGAAAATTTTTCACACAAAAACTTATGAAGGCATTGACTCTCTTCAAGTAGCACATGTGGATCCCCCTGGGCCACTGGCGTCTGGTCAGGTGCGCGTTGCGATGCGTGCCGCGTCGGTTAACTATCGCGACTTTATGGCGTTGAGTGGCCAGCTTCGCTCGCCGGAAGGAAGCTTGATTGCATGCTCCGACGGCACCGGAGAAGTGGTTGAGGTTGCCGAGGATGTTGCGGGCGTTAAAGTGGGCGATGCCGTTGCCATAACTTATAACGCCGGCTGGTTGGGAGGCCCCTGGCGGGACACCACTAGCATGATGACCCGGTGTTGTCCTTTACAGGGTGTGATGCAAGAAGAAATGGTGGTGCATCACAGCGAGGTGGTGCACTTGCCGACGCATCTGAGTTTTGAAGAAGGCGCCACCTTACCTTGTGCGGGTGTGACCGCCTGGCATGCCCTGTGCGGACCAGCCCCTTTAATTCCCGGCATGTCCGTACTGTTACAGGGTGGTGGCGGTGTCTCAACGCTGGCCTTACAGTTCGCTAAACTTTTTGGCGCTCGTGTGATCGCCATATCGTCCAGTGACGATCGCTGTCAGCGTCTGAAGCAATTGGGAGCCGATGAGGTCATTAACTATCGTGAAGTGCCAGAATGGAATCAGTCGGTCAGAGAGTTAACCGACGGGAAAGGCGTCGATCTTGCCATTGATATCGGTGGTGCAGACACGATTGATCGTTCCATTGCGTCGACTCGTATCGGCGGACGTGTGGCACCTGTGGGCTTGATCAGTGGCTGGCCCAACACGGTCTCGTCGTTGTTTGCATCCAGTGTGGACATCACACCAATACGAGTCGGCAGTCGCGACGATTTTGAAATGATGAACCGTGCCATTGCTCTGCATCAGGTAAAACCAGTGATCGACAGCCAATACTCTTTTGAAGAGTTGCCACAGGCGTTACGGCATCTGGAAAGTGGCAAACACTTCGGCAAGATTGTGATCAGTTTTTAAGAGCTGAAGAGCTGCGCACAAAGAATAATAACTGCACTCATTCGCTGAATTCAGGACAAGTGATTACTCATGAAGCATGAATTACCGACGTCATCGGATCATTTACACCGACCGCTCTACGTGCCCGAGTTATTGGTCAATGCGTTAAATCAGGACACGGATCGGCCGATGTTAAATTTACTGGACGGTCCGACACTGACGGTGGGTGAAGTGCGGGATGCCGCCAGTCAGTTTGCCCAAGCTCTCGACAGCTTGGGGATTGCACGGGCCAAGCGGGTTGGTTTGTTGTCCGCTAATCGTCCGGAAGTGTTACATCTCGCCAATGCGGTACAGCTCACCGCGGCAATCTATGTGCCCATGCATCCGCTGGGTGGATTGCAGGATCACCTGCATGTGGTGACAGACGCACAAATTGACGTGCTGATTTTTGATGTCGAACGCTATGGTGATCGCGCGCTGGAATTGGCGCAGCAGGTGTCTGGTTTGCGCTTATTGGCTTTTGGTGAACACAGCCAGGCGGAAAATCTGACCGCTCTGGCAGCGAGCTTTTCTCCACGACCCCTGATGGCACCTCGGGTCGAGGCGGACGATGTGATGCGTCTGGGCTATTCTGGTGGCACCACCGGAAAACCCAAAGCGCTGGCGAGTGTGCAGCGTACCGGTTTGATGACCGTACAGCTGATGATGTCCGAGTGGGAGTGGCCTGCCTCATTGCGTTTTCTCTCGTGTACGCCCCTCAGCCACGCCGGAGCGGCGATGTTTTTACCGACTTTGCTGAAGGGCGGCACCATGCTGGTGTTGCCCAATTTTGATCCTGTCGCCGTAATGGAAACCATTCAGGAGCACAAGATCAACTGTGTCATGCTGGTGCCGACCATGATTTACGCGCTGCTGGATCACCCCCGTTTTGACGAGTTCGATCTCTCCAGTTTGGAAACTGTGTTTTACGGTGCCTCTGCGATCTCTCCGGCGCGGTTGAAAGAAGCCATCGAACGCATCGGACCGGTGTTTATGCAGTTCTACGGTCAGGCGGAAGCGCCCATGTGCGTTACGGTGCTGCGCAAGCACGAACATGATGTCAATGATCTGCGCCGTCTCGCCAGTTGTGGTCGCCCAGTGCCTTGGCTGCACGTGGCCTTACTGGATGCGGATAATCAACCGGTTGCAGACGGCGAACCCGGTGAGATTTGCGTGCGGGGGCCGCTGATTATGAACGGTTATCGGGACAATCCGGAGCTGACCGCAGAAGCCTTCTCCGGCGGCTGGTTACACAGTGGAGACGTGGCAGTCAGTGATCCCGGCGGATATTTACGCATTATCGACCGCACCAAAGATATGATCGTTACCGGAGGTTTTAATGTCTATCCGAGGGAAATTGAAGACATTCTCAGCGAGCATCCGGCAGTGTCGCAGGTGGCGGTGATCGGTGTGCCGCACGAAAAGTGGGGCGAGGCCGTCAAGGCGCTGGTGGTCTTGCGTCCGGGGCAATCGGTTGATGAGCAGGTATTGGTGGATAGGGTGACGGAGCGCAAAGGGGCATTTCAGGCGCCTAAATCCATTGAGTGGATCGATGCTATCCCTCAGACCCCGGTGGGCAAACCGGATAAAAAAGTCCTGCGAGCCATCTACACTGAATAAAAGCGATTAGAGGCAACTCATAAGTCAGGTCGAAAGTGGCCGAGAGAGATGAGGAAGTCAAGAAGTTGTCCCCTGAGGCAAGCGCTGTTGATGGAATCGCAGGTGTGGGCTTCCTCCGGTGTGCCCCCCTTGTTCCATGGGCTTTGCAGGGCTGAACGGGTTTCTCCCTGCAGCGGCTAAGGGGTTTGTCTAAGCCGACTTTTATTGATAATGTACACCGGTGTTGTATAATAACTTTCACGTAAAAACAAACAGAATTCATTCCTCAGTCCGGTCGAGGATCGCTGTAGATGATTCTTTGATCATCCAGCCTGGTAGAGCTGCATAAAGCTGTATTCGGGGGATGCGTTAACAATAACGAATGCTGTTGAAAAGTTTGAATCGAGAGGAATAAATCAATGTCAACCGACATCAAGTCTATAGATCCAGGTACGCTCAAGGAAATTTACCGCCAGATGTCCCGTATCCGCGAAGTGGATAAAGGCATCCAGGCAGGTCTGTCCAGTGGTAAGTTTATGTTTACTTACTGGCCAATGACCGGACAGGAGGCTATTCCTGCTTCTATCGCTCCTCTGATCACTAACGAAGATCACATGGTCACCATTTACCGTGGTATCCACGATCAGGTTGCCAAAGGTGTGCCTCTGAAAGGCCTGTTTGCAGAAGCTCTGGGCCGTGAAGGTGGTGTGAACAAGGGTAAGGGTGGTTCGCCCCATATTTCTGATCCCGATTCAGGTTCCATGCTGACCACTGCTATTGTGGGTGCCGGTGCGCCAATCGCCAACGGTCTGGCTCTGGCTGAAAAATTGCGCGGTACTGACAAAGTCACCATCGTGAACTTTGGTGACGGCGCGACCAGTATTGGTGCCGTTCACGAAGCCATGAACATGGCCGGTGTTTGGGATCTGCCTGTTATCTTTATGTGTCAGAACAACCTGATCGGTGAGTACACCGCTATTCCTGATTACACCGCCAGTGAAGGTTTCACTGCCCGCGCTGAA
The DNA here is from genome assembly GCF_965662505.1 of Pseudomaricurvus sp. NCBI lineage: Bacteria > Pseudomonadati > Pseudomonadota > Gammaproteobacteria > Cellvibrionales > Cellvibrionaceae > Pseudomaricurvus > Pseudomaricurvus sp. Next base: position 36,078 of record NZ_CBFIHX010000013.1, read on the forward strand.
GCTCTGGGTTTCCGTGGTGTAAAACTGAACGGTAATGATGCGGTTGAGTTCCACAATGGCATGAAAGAAATTATCGACAGCGTTCGCAGTGGCAAAGGTCCTGTATTCGTTGAAGCCATGACCAACCGTCTGGGTCCTCACGCCGGTGTTGGCTGGAGCCACCTGCTGAAAGGTGAAGAGCTGGAAGCCGCTAAAGCTGAATGGCCTGTACCTGCCACACGTCAGCGTTTGCTGGACGAAGGCATCTGCACCGAGGCTGAGCTGGAAGAGATGGATAAAGCGGCAGCACAAGAAGTGGCTGAGGCCATTGAATGGGCCGTGGCCAGCGAAGTGACCGGCGAAGACGAAATGTTGCTGGATGTCTACGGTGATCCAGATACTGTGCCACGTCGTGGTCAGCGCACCAAGCGCGATGCTGAGCCTGAGTTCACTGGCGAAACCAAGACCATGGCCATGTTCGAAGCCGTTCAGGATGCACTGGACTTGTCCATGCAGCAGGACGAAGGCGTTTACTGTCTGGGTGAAGACATTGGTGATGATCCAGGTGGCGTCTTTAAGTGTTTCAAAGGCATGCAAACCAAGTGGGGGGAGCGTATTCGTCCTACTCCGATTGCTGAGCAAGCGATTATTGGTTGTGCTACAGGTTCTGCACTGGTGGGTATGCGTCCGGTTGCTGAGATCATGTTTGCCGACTTTGTTGGCGTTTGTATGGATCAGATCACTAACCATGCGGCCAAACAGCGTTATATGTCCGGCGCCAAAACCAATGTACCTCTAACCATTCGCATGGTCACTGGCGGTGGTATTGGTGGCTTTGGTGCACAGCACTCTCAGTCTACTGAAGCTGCCTTGTTGCATCAGCCTGGTTTGAAAATTGTTTACCCAAGCTCGCCTGCAGAAGCCAAAGGCTTGTTGATGAGCTGTATCTTCGACGAAGATCCATGTGTTCAGATGGAATCGATGATGCTGACTTATTCAATGAAAGAAGAAGTGCCTGTCGGTGACTACCGCATTCCTCTGGGTGTGGCTAAAGTTAAGCGTGAAGGTACGGATATTACGCTGGTGACTTACGGCTGGCAGGTCATGATGTGTCTGCAAGCGGCTGAAAAGCTGGCAGAGGAAGGCATCAATGTCGAAGTGCTGGATCTGCGTACTCTGTTGCCGCTGGATTATGACCGTATTCTGACATCTGTTGAGAAAACCGGTCGTGCTCTGGTTGTACACGCAGCTGTTGAGTTTTGTGGTCTGGGCTCTGAAATTGCCAGTACCATTAACGAGGAGCTGTTCACTAAACTGAAAGCACCTGCTTCACGCTTTGGTGCGGCTTATGCCCCCATCGCATATTCTAAAACCATTGAAACTGCACAGGTGCCTAACGTAAACAGCATCATGGCGCGGGTTCGCGAAATGCTTAAATAAGGTAAGGGGATATTAATGTCGACTCCATTGACTATACCAAAGCTTCAGATGTCCACCACTGAAGGAACTCTGGCTGAATGGCTGGTAGAAGATGGCGCTTCTGTTGAAGAAGGTCAGCCTATCTATTCTCTGGAAACTGATAAATCTGTGCAGGAAATTGAAGCTCCTGCGGCAGGCAAATTGGTGCAGAAGAAAGCTGCCGGTGAAACCTACGATGTGGGTACCGAGATTGGGGAAATTGTTTAATTCTTTGATTCCTCTGCTCTGAAACATTACTGGCCCCACTGGGGCCAGTAATGTTTTTGCCTGATGATTATTAAAGCTTTCGTTGTTGTGGCGAGTCTATAATCCCCTGCCGCCTGATAGCTAAAACTATAAAAATATTAAACAGTGCCAACACCGTTGGTTGTTTGAGGATTTTGGAGAGGTATAGATATGCCCACCGAAAACACGATAGCCAGTACTGCCTGGCCTGATAGTTGGCGTACCCTGAAACACGGCGTACGAACTGGTCGTTATACTGATCCCGAATTTGCCAAGCTTGAATATGAAAAGCTGTGGGGAGAGACCTGGCAGTCTGCTGCCAGACTGGATGAAATCCCCGAGCCCGGTGATTACACCACTTATGATATAGGCCGATTATCGGCTACCGTTGTCCGTGTTGATGAAAACACCGTTAAGGCATACCACAATGCCTGCCCACACCGCGGCACAGCGCTTTCAGATGGTTGTGGCCATTTTGAAGGTGAGCGTATCATGTGTCCGTTTCATGGTTGGAAGTGGGATTTGCATGGCAAAAACTTCTTCATCATGGAGCCGCAAGAATTTAAAAATGGCCAGCTGACCTCTGAAGATGTGCCATTGAAAGAAGTGAATTGCGAAGTCTACGCCGGTTTTGTCTTCATTAGCTTCTCGGAAAACCCTCAGCCTTTTGACGAATACATTGCCCCAGTTAAACAATATCTGGATGGTCTGGCCGTTGGTGATATGCGTCATTACTGGTGGCGTCGTATTGAAGGCGATTGTAACTGGAAAGTCGCTCAGGAAGCCTTTTTTGAAACCTACCATGTTCCCTGTACACACCCTCAGTTGGATCCTGTCGGCAAGACGGTGATCTACGATGATGTACACGTACCGGGTAAGCCACTACAGCACGAGCATGTGTTGACTGAAGCCATGGATCAGGGGCACGGGCGTTTCTACGCCGGTGAAAAACCCATGAGCACCTCCGATGAAAACGCCGGTGAAGAGCGCCTCGATTACATGATCGAGCACATGCAGCATCTGGTGGAAGAAATGGATGCCATGGTGTTGCAGCGTGATGTGGATATTGCCAAAACGTTGCGTGGTAAACCTGTACCGAAGGGCTCCAACTATGGTGCTGAGTTCATCAAGGCAATTTATGCACAGGCGGCTGAAGAGCAGCGTCCGATGCCAGCACCGACGGCTGAAAATGCGGGCATGTGGGGCGGTGAAGTGTTTGTCTTCCCCAACTTGTTGCTTCTGCCGAACCTGGGCAATGTGATGATCTATCGTATTCGCCCCAATGGCGATGATCCCAATAAGTGTATTTTTGAAATTTTCTCCACTACGACCTATGGGCCTGACGTTGATGTTCCGCGTGCTGAGCCGATGATCGTAACGGATGCCACGGATCCGGATCAGCTGTTGCTGATACCGCGGCAGGATTTCAGTAATGTAGATCGCATCCAGAAAGGGTTGCATTCAAAAGGTTTGAAGCAAGTGTGGTTGGCGAAAAACCACGAAGCTATGATCCTCAATATGCATCAATGGCTGGATAAATATCTCGGCGCACCAGACGCCGACTCTGTGTAAGGTAAAAAAGTTTATGAGCTTAAAAGATAAAGTAATTATCGTAACTGGCGCTCTGGGTACCCTGGGGCGTGCAGTGTCATCTGCCGCAGTGGCCGCAGGTGCTACGGTTGTTTGTGTGGACGTGGTTGATGGTCAGCCTGCTGAAGGTGTCAACGCATCTCCGGCACTTGATCTGGGCGATGCCGAAGCAACCAACGCGGCGTTTGCCGACATCGCCAAGCAGTACGGGCGCATTGATGGTCTGGTGAATGTGGCCGGCGGTTTCGCTTGGGAAACTGTTGATGACGGCACTATTGAAACCTGGGATCGCCTGTATCAAATGAACGTTCGCACAGCGGTTAATGCCAGCAAAGCGGCGTTGGCGCACATCCCTGCAGGCGGCGGCCGTATCGTTAGCATTGGTGCTGCGGGCGCGGTCAAAGCGGATATGGGCCTGAGTGCCTATGCGGCATCCAAATCCGGAGTTGCCCGCTTTACTGAAGCGCTGGCCGAAGAAGTGAAAGCCCGGAATATCACGGTGAATGCGGTCTTGCCGAGCATCATTGATACTCAGCCAAACCGTGACGCCATGCCAGATGCAGACGTTTCTGCCTGGGTATCACCTGAGGCGTTGGCCGATGTGATCCTGTTCCTGTTGAGCAGTCAGGCTGAAGCCGTAACAGGTGCTTTGATTCCTGTGACAGGTCGCGTTTGATTCAGTGCAGGCCGGTGAACCCGGCCTGCTTCTGTTCGGTTTATTTGTGAGTTCCTCTCTTCCTGCTTTCTGCTCTTTTCTGTAGCTTCGCTCCCTTCCCTTCGTTGTTTACAAGATTCCGGTTACGAGATACCATATTCAACAGCGTTGTCTAATAGGGTTCGGTGCCCCCGTGCGTCCGTTAACCTACAATACATAAATAAGTGATTTAGCCGGAGTTTACAGCAGCGATGCCAAAAGTAATTTATATCGACCACACCGATATCTCATCAGAAGTTGAAGTAGAAAATGGCGCCAATCTAATGCAAGCTGCATTGGATAATATGGTATCTGGAATCCTTGGTGATTGCGGTGGCGATTGTGCGTGTGCAACCTGTCACGTCTTTGTTGATCCAGAATGGCAAGACAAGGTGGCTGCACCCAGTGAATTGGAAGAAGATTTGCTGGACGGCTTGATTGAACCTCAGCCCAACAGCCGTTTAAGCTGTCAGATCATTATGGAAGACAAACTGGACGGTATCGTACTTCGCCTTCCTGAAAGTCAGTACTAACTTACTTTAAGTGACCCGTAACCCAGTGGCTCCATAGGTCATCAGTACTCACAACTTTATGGTGTGAGTACTTACTTAATAAATGGAGGCGGTCTGATGTCATTCGTGGGAGTCAGCTCAGCAGGGGATCAATCCTGCGGTAAGAGTGAATCGAAAGCCGTAACCCCCGCAGCCTACGCGAGGATTCTACTGGATTCACTGGGCCTGAATTCTGTTGCGCTGGCGGTTGAAGACACCCGTTCCGCGAGTCGTCTTTGGGCTGATTCAGGCGCCATGTGGCTTACCGGGCTTGCCGATGACGAGCCGCGTGCCTGTCCGGCACCTTTAGCGGCGTCTGCCCAAGGTGCCTGGTTGGCGCTGGCTTCATTATTTCCCCATCAGTTTGATCCCGACTTTGACGCGCATCGTTTACTGGGTGAGCGGGCTGCTATTGCTGGTTTGTCCCGTCAAGGGACGACGTCGGCGGGTGGTGCCTGCCACCTGTTTAAAACTCTCGACGGGTATCTGGCGTTAAATCTCGCGCGCGAAGATGACCACGATCTTCTGCATGCCTGGTTGGAACAACCGGCTGAAGATGACCAAGCGTTGAAAGCTGCCATTGCGTCTAATTCTACCGATCATCTGGTCGAGCGCGCCCGGATGATGGGATTGGCTGCCGCACCCGTTGCCAAGCCTGAAGCCACTGATCATTGGTTTCGTTCCGAAAGTGTTAACCCCTCAACGCATACCAACACCTCTAGTGACGCCAATTATCCAGTTCGTACCACGCTGCGTTCACCTTTGGTCATTGACCTGACCTCTCTGTGGGCTGGGCCTTTATGCGGAAGTCTGTTGGCTATGGCTGGCGCACGAGTCATTAAAGTAGAAAGCACCAAAAGGCCTGACGGTGCCCGTCAGGGGCCAGCGGATTTCTATCATTTGATGAACAGTGATAAGGAAAGCGTCGCACTGGACTTGAGTTGTTCAGAAGGGCAAGCTGCTCTGCGTACTTTGATGTCACATGCGGACATTGTGTTGGAAGCCGCTCGACCAAGAGGGCTCGAGCAAATGGGTATTATGGCAAAGGAATGTATAGCCGCCCGCCCCGGCATGACATGGTTGAGTATCACCGGTTACGGACGAGGATCCCCGATGCGAGACTGGATCGCTTACGGTGACGATGCCGGTATGGCTGCGGGTCTGGGCTATTTAATGCAGCAGGCGGGGCAACCAGCAGAAAAGCACCAACCGGTGTTTTGTGGTGATGCGATTGCGGATCCACTCACAGGATTACACGCTGCACTGTTAGCCTTATCAAGCTGGCGGAGTGGAGGAGGGCAGTTGTTGGATATTTCGTTAGTCGATGTGGTGTCTCATTGTATCGGGAATGTCGTTGTGGGTATTAATGAGTCGCCCGACAACTCCGTCGCCAGGCCCGTAGCAAGGACACCTCAGTCTTTAGCGGCAGAGCTTGGACGGGACACCGCTCGTATAATGAAAGAGTTTTCATGAACAACCAGCGTATAGACGATACATCTCATGAACGTGGACTGTTGATTCGCCGTGCAGAATTGTTAGAGGGCGGCATTTGGGATTTACGCTTGGCCGATGGCCGGATTGTGGAAAAATCCTCTCGTCTAACGCCTCAGGCAGACGATCTGATTATCAACGCAGATGGCTGTTTATTGTTACCGGGATTACAAGATCATCATCTTCATCTGTTTGCCACTGCATCTGCCCGTGCGTCAGTCCAGTGTGGACCGCCAACCGTAACGAATGAAACAGAGCTCAGGCAAGCACTACAAGCAGCCCCCGGATCCGGTTGGTTGCGTGGGGTTGGTTTTCACGACAGCGTGTGTGATCGGTTGAATCGGGATTGGCTGGATAAGGCCTGTCCTGACAGACCAATCCGTATTCAACACCGCAGTGGCATGATGTGGGTACTTAACTCCTGTGCACTGAATCAGTTGCGACTCGAATCGGAAGATAACCTGCCCAAGGGCGTCGAGCGTGAAGGGCAGGGTGGTAGCGAGGCCGATAGCGAAGGCCGTTTAACCGGGCGTTTTTTCGATCTGGATACCTGGTTAAGTGAACACCTGCCGCGTGCATGGCCTTCATTAGAAACACTCTCGAAAGACCTCGCAGCTTTTGGTATTACCGGCCTGACCGATACCGGCGTGAATAATGACGCGAACGTCTGGGCGGCATTGTGTGCGGCCAGTGACCGCGGCGTGTTAATGCAACGCACCCTGGTCATGGGCAGTGAAGCGATGAATCTCATTGAAGAGTCTGATTCGACGCGGATGAGTATCGGCCCGCTGAAGTTGTATCTCCGCGAAGCCGACCTTCCGGATCTCGACGTGTTTACCCAACGCATCCGTGCATCTCATCAACTGGGCAGAGCGGTGGCGGTGCATTGTGTGACACGAGTAGAAATGATTTTCCTGTTGGAAGCATTCACTCAGGCGGGAGTTCTGACCGGAGACCGTATTGAACACGCTTCCATAGCGGATGATGATATCGCCGAACGAATGGCGAAGTTGGGCATTATCGCGGTGACTCAGCCTCACTTTATCGCCGAACGTGGTGATCAGTACCTCAAAGATGTCGATCCGGACGATTTACCCTGGCTCTATCGTGGTCAGGGTTTTTTGAATCAGGGTGTGCGTTTGGCGGCAGGCAGCGATGCGCCCTATGGATCCATTAATCCCTGGGCTTCCATGCAAGCGGCAGTTTCCAGAACGACAGGTAATGGCAAAGTGATGGGCGCTGAAGAAAGACTCTCACCGTTACAGGCGCTGGCGTTATTCGGAGGGACGGCTAGCCAACCGGGTAATGGGTTTCAAACACTGGAAGTGGGTTCGCCGGCGGATGTTTGTCTGCTCAATGTCACCAAAGCGCAGTTCAGTGAAGCGGTGCCAGATAATCCGGTTATCTTGACGATCAGTGATGGGAAAATTATTTTTCAAGCCTCGCCAGACGTAGTTTCTACGGCATCACAAGGTAATGCGTAAATGCAGCAATTTATGATTCTGCCAGCGGCAGACGTGCCCAAAGAGTCTGAGTGGTTACGACAACAGTCTTGCCCTGTGATTGTTTATGGTGAAAACGATGCAATGGCCAATGCTGATGTGATTGTTGATGACCGGAAAGCCGCGGAGGTGTTAGCGAAAAGAATTCAAACGGCCCCTCTCACAGCCATGACACTGGTGCAGGTGCTTCGTAGCACAGAACAACTACCTCCAGAGCTTGGGTTGGATGTCGAATCCCTCGCTTACTCCACTCTTCAAGCAGGTAATGAATTCTCCTCCTGGTTAAAAACGCATGAATCAATAACTCTGGCTGAACAGAGTGGTCCTGTTATTTTATTGGAAAGAAAAGGCTCTGAGATCGAAGCGCTCTTGAATCGCTCGGAGTTACGCAATTCCATCACCGTAGAAATGCGAGATGCCTGGGTAGAAATGTTAGAGCTTCTGGAATTGGATCAAAGCATTACACGCTTGACGATTCGTGGTCAGGGGCCCTGTTTTAGTACCGGTGGTGAGCTGGCTGAATTTGGTTCTGCTCCTGATCCTGCGACGGCTCATTGGGTCCGTTCGATCAGAAGTCCGGCGCGAATGATGCAAAAACTCAGAGATCGAATTACATGCCATGTGCATGGTGCCTGTATCGGATCCGGCATAGAGCTTCCTGCATTCGCCTCACGGGTGGTGGCGCATCGAAAAACCTACTTTCAGCTACCGGAACTGAGTCTTGGGCTGATTCCGGGAGCCGGGGGCACCGTCAGTATTGCGAATCGAATAGGCCGACAAAGAACGGCATGGCTTGTGTTAAGTGGCCGCAGAATCACTGCACAAAAAGCACTGGAATGGGGCCTTGTCGACGATATTCTCGACTAGAATTGGGGTGTTAACCCACGTTGTTCACTATTATTCAACACTGATGTATAATTGAGAAGTGTTTACAACAAGTGACAGAGGAAGCCCTGCGCATGTCTGCTAATGAATTAGAGAGTGCCTTTTTAAAAATTATTGCCAAAGTTGACGAGCCCGATCGTCCCGGTCTGCTTGATACCCCGAAACGTGCAGCCAAAGCGTTTGAGTTTCTGACTAACGGTTATCAGAAAACCCCGGAAGAAGTGGTCAACGGAGCTCTGTTTCCATCCGACAACAGCGAAATGGTCGTTGTCCGCGATGTCGAACTCTACTCCATGTGCGAGCATCACTTGCTGCCGTTTATTGGCAAATGTCACGTTGCATACTTGCCCTCAGGCAAGGTGATTGGCCTATCCAAAATTGCCCGGATTGTGGACGTCTTTGCCCGCCGCCTTCAAATTCAGGAAAACCTCACCACTCAAATTGCCAACGCCATTCAGGAATTAACCGATGCCGAAGGCGTAGCCGTTATCATTGAAGCCAAACACTTGTGCATGATGATGCGCGGTGTGGAAAAACAAAACTCCATGATGCAAACCTCAGCCATGCTCGGTGCGTTTAGAGAAAATCTGGCTACTCGAAATGAGTTTTTGTCTTTGTTGGCGATTAAGTCTTAAATTTGTTTTGCCTTCACCTGTTTGTGGCTCGTTCGAAGCTGCTACAGGTGATGTTCTGAATTAGACCTGCGATAGTTTTTCGAAATATCATAGCCAAATTGATTTTTGGCAGCATCCCCTTCCTATATCAAGTTCTCTTGGAGATAGCTGCTCCGATGGCAATAGCCTTAGCTCCAGAGGCTACACGGCATAGGCGCAAATATCGATGGCACATATCTAACTAAATACTCGTATACAATTTCCTACCCACTGTCGGCGATGCTCGTATCTCTGACCTACAACGGAGACGGTGCCAGAGAGAAACGCGTGTTTTACACAGGGTTAGAGGGCGGTATCTGACGGTGAAATCAGTTATCTTCGCGGTTGAGTCATCACGGATCCGATGTTGGTATATCAAGGTGGTAATAATGAGACTATGTGAGGTCGATTGGTTTTCAAACTTAGATAGGCGGTAAACTTACCCCCCAAAAAAACTGGTCAAAAATGCCATGCTAAAGTTTTGAATAAGGGGTTAATATGAGTGCCTGTCCATCTCTCACTCTGGGCATAATGGTTGGGTTTTAGCTAAATATACTTCTTTTAAACATATGGTACATAAAGGGGCGGTATGTAATTCGGGAGGTGTTATGACTGCCAATGATGCTTATGGTGGTATTATTA